>JAGYML010000014.1 GCA_018400615.1 bacterium
GAGTGTGTCAAGTTCTTTTTTGGCATCATAGTTGACGACGGCGCCATCCTTGAATTCCAACCAGAAATCTTCGATGAGATTGCCTTGGTAATTGAGTGGTTTGGTCGCGACCACTTTTCCGTTTACACCCGTTTTGAGGGGCATGGTGAAGGATTCTTCCGTTGGGATGTTGGGGTTGAATGTGACGCCTTTGGCGCTTTCTTCGTTTCCACCGGCCCAGACATGATTCTTGACGAGTTCCACTGTGATGTCGGTACCTAAACTGTTTTCAAAGTGCAACGCTTTAAACTGATGGTCGTTCAGGATTTTGTTGTGGCGGGCGAGTTTTTCGTTATGTATTTCCCAATCCTTGACAGGATCATTGTCATCATAGACACGGGAGGCATTCAATATTGCGTCCCACAGGGCTTCCACTGCTTTTTCCCCGGATTTGTCTGGGAATACTTTTTCCGCCCAGGTCACATTTGGAGCGCCCACGATGGTCCATTGTGAACGGTTTCCCATCATGTGGGTTTGGAAAAAATCAAGTTTTTTCGAACGTGCTTGTGAGGCTTTTTGCATTTTCTCACCAGGTACATCACTGTTGAGTCCCGGCACAGGTGAGGTAATGGAAATAAAGCACGCGCCTTTTTCAACGAAATATTCATACTTCTTGATCATGTGTTCAGGCACTTCAGTGAGTGCTTCTTCACTCATTCCAAGGTAGGAAAAACGGGAAACGTAAGGGTCGTTCCATTGGACTTCCACGCGTTTTGCCCCTGCTTCATAGGCTTCTTTTGTAATCAGTCTTGCAAGTTCATTGGTGTCGGTTGAGGCATTGATTACCACAATTTGATTGTTTTGAACGTTGGCGCCGATGTTGACGGCCAGTTCGGCAAATTTCTTGAGTTTGTTTTGGTTTGGCATTTGATTCATCCTCTCTTATTATCTTATATGCATTATAACACTTAGCCGCTAGCAAGTGAACATCAAACGCAAAATGGGTGCATTATAGAAAAAAGAGACATTCAGGATTCGAATGTCTCTACGGCTTCTGTGGATAATTTGGTCGGTTCATAGCCCGCATCGAGGATGGCTTCAGTGAAGAGTTCGTCTATTTCTTTAGGTCCTTTGAACCAAACTTTGCCAAAGCCTTTTGCAATGCTGATGTCGGATTTCTCGGCACCTGCCTTCGTCAAGGCTGAATCAAGATGATTCAAGCAACTTGCACAGCGCATGCCTTCGATTTTAACTCTTAGTTCCCAAAGGGGCTCATTCAACACTTTCACCACCCAAAAGATCCTCAAAGACCTCTTGGCGGATTTGAGTGAGTTTGTCACTCAAGGCATCATCGCCCATGGATTCAAGGTCAAGCGCATTGACCCGTCTTGCATACATGACTTCATAGGTTTCTCTTTGAGCCTCGTCCAATTGGTTGTACTGCTCAATCTCTGAGTGACTGAACATTGATCCGTACATCCAATCGTGATGTTGAAAGTAAGTGTCTTCTTCAGTGTAGGATTCACCATCATACGTACCATGACACCTACCAGGTCCATATCCGTGTCTGGAAGGATAGTACGCTTGGTCTTCCTCAACATTGGTCATTGGAGAAAAATCATCAAAGGTGTTGTTTGCTCTAAGCAGTGTCATCCCCATGAAAAGGGTTAAAACACCGATTCCAAGTCCGATTAATAGTTTATTCATTGTTTACCTCCTTTGCTTAGTATGTCCACAGTCTAACAGGCAACTATGAAGCAATCATGAAGGCAAAATAAAAACCACGGAAAAATCCGTGGATTGTTTGAAGTATTTGGAGCTAACGGGGCTCGAACCCGTGACCTCTAGCATGCCATGCTAGCGCTCTCCCAGCTGAGCTATAGCCCCTCACTTGTTAAATTTTACACGAAGTTCACTTTTTTTGCAATCCCTTTTATTCTTTTTCTTCATATGCCATCATCACCTTTTTTAACAGGTGGGGTCTGTCTGTCATAATACCATCCGCGCCAACTTCGATGAGCATGTGCATGGTAGCCTGATCATTGATGGTCCAAAAGTGGACTGCGATGTTGTGCACATGGGCCGTTCGAATGAAGGATTCCTTTGCAAAGAGAATGCCTTGTTGGGTGGTAGGAAGCTGAAAGACACTGATTTGTTCGCTGTAAAAGACACTCAACCTGCTCTTTTGTAGCATGACAAAGTTTCGTATGCTTTTTTCCTGAGGAGAAAACATGAGGGATTCGTATTCCTCTTGTGAATAGGTCTTTATGGCTTCATAGATTTCTTCATGGAAGGAGGCAAGCACAATCCTTGAAAACGTATCATGAGTTTCATCGAGTGAATCGAGGAGTTTTAACGTTTTCTCAAGTGCTTCAAGACCCGTTTCACCTTTTTGTTTGATTTCAACATTGATATAGTTATCTGGAAAGGCTTTGATCAGTTCTTCAAGTGTGGTTGCAAGAAATACCTCGTCGTGGCGTGGACTGACCCCATTTGGGTAAGTTACGTCTCGGGGCGTGACCCGCTCACTTTGATAATCTCTGTATTTGATGAATGTCGAGGTCGTATTTACACCGTTCGCCCCATTGATGGGGTTTTCATACCCGAAGTCCACTTCATCCTCCATCAGATCTTCATAGTTGGTTTCAATGATGGGGGCTTCCACCAGATTGGTCTTTCTATCCAGCGTGGTATCATGCGAAAGAATGATAACGCCGTCTTTGGTCAGACTCACGTCGGTCTCCATCATGACGTTTTCATCGGCGTCATACGCATTGTAAAAGGCTTCCAGCGTATTGTCAGGAAATTCCTGATTGCCGCCTCCATGGGCGATGAGCATTGGAGCCTCATCGCTGTCCCTAATGAAAGGATTGTCACCTTCATGACTTTGTGGTCTGGGCAACATGGTCAAGACACTGTATAGCCCCAAAATGCTAAAGAACAGTGTCAGACCTATGGTTTTTTTTGAGATGGGGTTCTTAAAAAGGTTTTTCATAGAGTCACATCCATTTTATACATCAATGCCAAACATGATTCTGAGCACGGTCCCCACAAGGAACGAGAATGCAGCGACCCCCATACTGATTGAAGCCATTTGCAGGAAGCGTTTCTTGAAACTCAAGTTAAGCGCCACCGACATGTAATAATTGAATACGAATATGATGAATAGGGCTGAGGAAAGCATAATGACCAGCGAAATCATCGGATTGTCTATCAGTAGATAAGGTAGAATCAACACCGTGACCACCAATACATAGGCGCCTCCCGTATAAAAACTTGACTTCAGTGCATCATCACGGCCGTCGGCTTTGGTTGAAAGGTATTCACTAGCGGCCATTGAAAGCGACGCCGCAATCCCGGTAATCAATCCTGAAAGCGAGATAATGCGTGGATCCGATACCGCGAAACTCAACCCTGCAAGTGCACCGGTCAGTTCCACCAATGCATCATTGAGACCAAGCACCATGGAGCGCACGTATTTAAGTCGGTCTTCATCAAGCGCATCTAACAATTCCCGTTCATGGTTTTCTTCTTCTTGCTCAATTCGCTTGGCATCTGGCACTTCATCACTAATAGAATTATAAGTCTTCTGTGCAAAATCCTCACCGCGTTCCATAAAGCGAAGGATAAAGGTAATCCCAAGCACCATGCTTAGAATTTTGTACCGCCAAATTTGAAAGCGTCTCGGTTTGACCTTGACGCCTGTATACGTTTCCCAGACATCGGCGTGTTCCTTCTCCTGATTAGCTATTTTCTGAATGACTTCCCTGTTATGGGGGTCTTTTACTTTCTTCGCAATGGCTGAATAAATATGGTATTCGGTTATTTCGCTTCGCTGCATGTCAAGAAGCGTGTTCATAGTGCTTTTCCTGATGGCCATGAAATCCCTCCTAAAACATTGTTAATGCTATTGTATATATATACGTGTATTTAATCAATGGTTTTTGCATCAGAGAAATCTTCCATTAACAAATCCGGTTGAAGATTTTCAATAAAATCTAGCAGTTCTTCCTTAGTGTTTTGGTGAATGTATATGATTTTTTGTTCACCGTCGCGGTAATATTCCATCCCATTGACAGGCAGATTTACATTTTCAAAATAATTATCCAAACTTTTAATCGACTGATTGTCATGCATTAAGAAAATCATGTATTCGTTGAGTTTGACGTCATGCTCAAACATATTTGTTTTATCTATATTTTGCAATTGATGTGTTTGTAATTGTTGAAATAATTCGGTCGGTTCCTTATCACCAAAAGCTGTCCCCATTCCATAATTGATTACCTTCGGCCAATCCCATTCAAAATCAGGGTCTTCATACTTAATTCCATTATGATGAAGAACAAGTTGTGGATGATTTGTTTCAGTCGTGTAAAGTGGTACATCACTATCCCTGTTCATCGTGAAGAAGTCAATCAAGTAATCGATGACTTCCTGGCTTGTTTCATGACGCATGGTCTTATCCGTAATAAACATGCCTTCACCGCCTACATCAAAATAAATGTCTTGGGCGTTGTACCAGCGAGTGTTAATGCTGTCAGTACCATAAATATCGTATACAATTTCTCGGTGCAGATGCGTATTTGTATCCCTTCCTTCCAACGAATCAATGGTTTCTCCTTCCCCCATATAAAAAACTTTGGCAACGTCATTGAAAGCCTCTTTATCAAAGGGTGCACCGAATAATCTTTCATACTTATAAGTGCCGAGTTGATAAATCAAGTCATGTCCCTGATAACTGTCAGTCGGTAAAATGGGAAAGAAAATGCCACCTGCATACATGGCTTTCACTTGTTCTGGATACATTGATGTATAACGTTGAGCAAATCCACCAGATGCTGAAAATCCAGCCGTGAATATTTCATCTTCTAAATTCCATCCAGAAGTATTCAACTTTGATTGAGCATCTTCTACCATTGCATGAATCTGCTTATCAATGTCGAAAAGCGATTCCAAATATCCCTCAGGTAATGCATCAGTCTCGTCTTCACGACTGCTGCTTTCAATAGAATCAATGTGGTCTTCCAAATGTATCAAGGTACTATCCAATCCGTGAAAATGACCAAATTCTGTTTCATATTCGTCGTGTTCAACTCGAACGTTTGTTTTAGGCAAATAGGGTACAATTCTAGGTAAATGTAATTTCTCCTGCAAATCATACACCACATGCGTTCTTTGACCTTTTACGAGATTCTTATAAAGCATTGTATTAAGATCGTTTCCAATAATATTATTATTCATACCTTCCAATATCAAATAATTCTGATACATTTCATTTTCTACTTTGTGTTTGGTGGAAGGGAGATAAATGAAGTAAGGGATATTAAAACCATTCTCAGGGTTCGCTTCAATTAAATGCATTTTAGGTTCTAACCCGGATTTGTATCGATTAGCCGGATCCAATTCCATGGGATTATCATCAAGATTATCGTCTTCTATGATATCCAGGGGGTCATAGGTAGCGTAGACACTTAAATCTTTCTGGACGGAAACCGGATTTGAAGACCATCCTAAAAATATATGGTTATTGCGTTCTGGATCTTCTGGCAACAAAGCGTCTTCACCTTCGTAAACCAGTTGAACATCTATGATGCTTTCGTCATGATCAACAAATGTTACTTTATAAAACGGTAATGTCAAAATAGTCGGTTCTTCATCTGGATCGTCATAGACAACCTCTAAATTCCCTTCATCATTAACAAATACATTTTCAATATCATCAGTTTCATTTTCGATATCTTGTGAAAAGTCGTACCCGTTCTCCCAGGATTCATCGTTATCAAAACGCCACTGGACTACATTCCCATCAGTTCTGAATTCTATATTGGTGTTGGTTTCTGTACCAGGATTTTCTTCGAGACGTTCGTTTGGTTGGTCACAGGAAACTAAAGCAACAATAATAAATACAAACGAAACAATCTTTATACTTTTTTTAAGATAATCTGTCATGAGGTCCCTCCCATAGTTTTCCACTGTAATATAAGTATTTTATCATATTTGATTATTCATATAAAATTCTTTATTGTTTGATATACTGACCATGAGAGGTGGTGCATTATGAAAGTTTTGATTGCAATTGATTCATTCAAAGGATCCTTGAGTTCTTCAATGGCCAATAAAACCGTTAAAACAGCTTTTGACAAGGTATTTGGTAATTCCGCAGACGTCATTGATCTTGCGGATGGTGGCGAAGGCACCTTAGAAGCCTTCAAGCGTTCACTGGATGGCACATACAAACACATCACCGTACATAACGCTGTTTCAGAAAAGATCGAAGCAAGGTATTTGACCTTCGAAAAGGACAAAGCCCTTATAGAACTTGCAGAGGCAGCCGGATTGAGCCAATTGAGTAAGGAGGAAAGAAATCCTTTGCACACCACAACCCTGGGCGTCGGTGAACTGTTCAAGGATGCAGTTCAAAACGGCGCAAAACATCTATACATCGGACTGGGAGGCAGTGCCACCAATGATGGGGGCATCGGGTTTTTGAAGGCGCTTGGAATTGAGTTTCTTGATGAGAAGAATCTTGTACTCAAGCCTACCGGTGGCTCCCTTGGTAAAATCCATGCCCTTCGTAACCTCGAGAGCCTAAAAGCTTATGAAAATGTGACCATCACTTTATTATGTGATGTCAACAATCCCCTGAACGGCCCAAACGGAGCATCATTCGTATATGGTCCACAAAAAGGCGCTCGGGGCGATTCTCTCAAAATCCTTGACGCGGGGTTGAGTCATTATGCGAGCGTGGTAAAAGTCAGCGAGGCACTTAAGAAAAAAGCGGGGATGGGCGCCGCAGGTGGATTTCCTCTTTCACTGGTGGTTTTCCTGGACGCCCACTTGAAAAGTGGCTTTGATGCATTGAGTGACCTGGTCCATTTGAAAACACGTATGGAAAAGGCTGATTTGATCATTACAGGTGAAGGCACCATCGACCCATCCACACTCAATGACAAAGGGCCTTTTAAAATCGGGATGATGGCGCATTCTTTGAATAAACCTGTGATAGCATTTGGAGGCGCAGCAAACTTGCAAGGTAAGCGGGAAGCCTATCCCTTTGACGCTGTTTTCTCAATTATGAACGGCCCGATGAGTTTAGAAGACGCACTGGACAAAACAACTGCGAAAAAGTCGCTTTATTTTACTGCTACGGAAGTCGCAAAAATAATGAAAATGCATTTGTGAAACACTCGTGAAACATAGGAAAAGCGGTCCAATGGACCGCTTTTCCTATGCTTATTCACAATACAAAAGCCACTTTTTGCCCTTAAGATTTCAAATGTCGGTGACGTCTTGAGAAACTTCAATGACACCTTCGTAATCCCCCTGTTCATCCCGAACAGCAAAATAGCGAATATAGAGGAATGTCCCCTTGAAATCGATCCAGAAGTCTGCCGTGTCCTTTGTGCCTTCCTTGAAGGCGGCTACGATTTTTTCAACCGTGTCTACGCTCTTTGGCGGATGGCAGTGCTGAACGAGTCTGCCTATGATGGAAGGACTTCTTGGAAATTGGCGGTCATTCGTATTATTGAAGTATTGTACCCGGTCGTTTTTATCGACGTAGGTGAGATCAAGAGGAAGGTGCGAGAAAATCATCGTGAGCTGTTTGAAAGATAGCATGCCGGTCTGGCTTTTGTACAGTCCGTCTTCAAAACTTTTATCTGATTTGTTTCTCAATTTTGGGGGTGTTCTTTCTATGAATGTGAAGCCGTAATCAAAGGCTTCTTCGTACATACTGTCCAGGGTGGGGGTATCCAGTACTTTGAGGGCGACCGGAATAAGAATCAGCTGTTCCTTTTGGATGATTCCATAAAGGAGATAATAAAAATCCCCTATCATGGATTTGATGGTTTTAGTATCCAGCGGTGCTTTATCCAATGTCTTAAGCAAGGATTTCAAACCCACTCTTGCATCATCATGGAGCGCCCACATGACTTTCAAAGGATTCGTTGAAGGCAATTTGTCTTCAAGTCTTGGAAAGAGAATGTTTTCCTTTTTCTGGTACTTTCTCTCCAAAGTCATTAATTTTTCAAAACCTTTTTTAATGGCAGTTTGATTCTTCTCGATGGCATCGCCTTTAAAAAGGTCTTTCATCTCATTGAGATGCTTTGTGATAGCTTTGTTCTCCTCCAGCAGCGCATCGAAAAAAGGATGGTCATGGGTTTTGACTTCACTTTTCTCAAGACCTTCTTTGAAGGTATTGACAAATTTGTTGGCAGATTGTTTGATGGTTTCAACAGAGGCATCTGAATGCTCCTCGTAGAGATTCACGTAAAAGAGATCAATCGGATTGATATCCATGACGGTGTCTTTGTAGGTTTCATAGACTTCCCTTTTCGCTTGCCTTGAATCAGCTTTTAACAATGCATCCATGAACGCACTGAGACGTTCAATCTTCTTTGGGTGTTTGTGGAGCGTTTCCATTTGGACCTCCTGTTATTTCTGTCTATTGAAAAGCACGGCTTTCTGGCGGTTCAAACGGTTGTATCGAACCGTTCCATAGACCCCTGTAATGATGAGCAATGCGCCAATATAATGGTACCATAAAATGGCTTCATTCAGAAAAACAGCTCCCGCTATAACTGCAACAACCGTTGCCAGGTTGGAGTAGACGCTGATGACGTGGGCTTCAAGTTTTCCAAGCGCGAAGTTTACCAGGAAAAAACCACCAATGCTTGCGACAATTCCAAGATAAACAATTGGAAGCACCAGTTCGATGTGACGGAAGTTGGTCACATAAATAGCAAGTTCCTGATTAAACGCAAGTTCGACAAGGTAAAAGAGATTAAAGACAATCGCACCAAGCAACATCATGAAATAGGTAATTTCATGAGGTCGAAGCGTTTTCGAAGCGTTTCTCGATGCGATGTTGTAAAGGGCCGCTGCGAAAATCGCACCAAGCAACAATATGAATCCCAGCCATTCAATATCAATGGAGGAGCCCATTTTGAAAATCTGGATGAAAATAATGCCGAATACACTGAGTCCAATAAAGAAAAATTGGATTTTTGCAGGTTTTTCTCTGAGTATCATGCTTCCGAAAATGGTCGTGAATATCGGTATAAGAGCAATCATCATCCCTGCTTCTGCGCTGGTGGTTCTGTCAAGACCATAGGTTTCCAGTATGAAATAAAGTACCGGTTGAAAAAGCGCGACTATGAAAAGCATTTTTAGGTCAGCTTTTTTGAACCTTATGGTAACGAGTTTCAGCCTTCTGATGATTTCAAAAAACACTATGGCCATCATGAATCGATAGGCGATAAGCCCCATAGGGCTTACAAAATCCAAAGCGGTCTTTGAAAACATGAAGGTGAACCCGAAGATCATCGCAAACCCTGCGGCGGCGATATGGGCTTTTTTTTCCATGATTTCACATCCTTAGCAAATCTATTATGTCATATTTTTTCTGAAATTGAATGGTTTCTTCAATTTTTTTTACTACGATTTAGCCCTCATTAAAAAAGGAGTCAAGACTCCTTTTTATTGAGCTATAGCACTTCAAACATTACCAGCAAGGCAATCAACACGCTGCCTACGGCAATGAACGAAAAGGAAAAACTCATTAGAAACAGGTCTTCTTTGATAAATTCGCTGAGTCTTTTCAAATCGTGGCCTCTTTTTTTCGCCTGATAATACGGATAGGCTATCAGCACCAACAACACGCTGAATATTGCGAATGCGGCCAGATAGGCGCCGTCGAGCAAACGCTCAATGAATACAAGCATTGTGAATATGAACATGTTGGCACCAATCATGATGGAAGTTACATACAATATGGAGTGGTCTTCAAAACGTTCTCTTGGGCTTTTACGCATGGGGCTCACCTCGCAAGTATCTGTTAAGTAATGGCTTTGATAATCAGCTTTGTATAGGTGTTTACGACTGTGGTTTTTTCCTTGGGTTCAAGCAAGTGGTAAGACGTTGAACTGGGCATCATGAGATAACTCAGAAGAATGCCAATCACCATTCTCGTGATTTCTTCAATGTCTTTTGAAATTTTAACATAATGAAGATGGGTTTCAATAATGGATTTCAAACGCGTGTGAACATAGTGATTAAAATGAAGATCTCGGGGCAAGGTATCGGCTAAGCTCTCTCTTATGAGTAATGCAATGAAATCCTTTTGGCGGCTCATGAGTTCCAAACGGTTCTCAAGCAAACGTTTGAAAAAGTCTTGACTCTCTGACTTGGGATTGATCAAGGTCTCCTCAAATGAAAGATCCAAGTGCTTTCTCAGTGTGGCCTCAAACAAAGCCTTTTTAGTCTTGAATTTTCGATAAAGCGTCACTTCAGCCACACCGGCTTCTTGTGCGATCGCTTTGGTGGTGGCTTTCAGATACCCTTTGGCTTTGAATACCTTGAGACTGGCATCGAGTATGTTTTTTGTAGTATCACGCATAGATACCGCCTCCTTATTATATATAAAACTAAGAACTGATTTCATACGATGAATTAAAAAAGGCCATGAGCCTTTTTACCAACGTTTTGGTGTATCGTTTTGCTTGTTTTTGACTTTGATGTACGCCACGAAGAAATCCACGAAGCTAACCTGATAAAATACAAAGGTAGCGTACATACTGTATTCACCGACAAGACCAGGGCCTGCGTTGAAAAAGATGGTCATGGTCGTAAAGGCAAACGCCAATAACAATATGGGAACCATATAAGCACGAGCGGGATTCTTTTCAATCATGTTATCCATGACTTTTATAGAAATGATGAGTGTGACAATCGTGATAACTATAACGATGGGAATCATGCAACCATCCTTTCATGTTTGTGTGCTATTATACCATGAAGTACGCTTTTAGTGAATTGATTGGTTTTAAAGCCATGAACCCCACTTGTCAAGCTTTTCTTCTTATTTTACCAGCGACTCAATCGTGTCTTCAAGCAGTGGCATGTTCAAAGTTTCATCCACCATTCTGACATCGATGGCAGGGTCATTGGTCTCCTTGATTACAAAAGACGGATGCAACTTTTTTAACTTCGTCACAATGTCTAGAAAACTGAGATTCTGGTTGGTATTCAAATGATAGATTCCAGGGGCTTTATCAAGCATTTCAATGAGCCCCTTTGCAGTATCTTCCATGAATGCCGCCGAAGGATAGAACTTTGAACTCGCTTCTATGAAGCCTTGGTCCTGCATTTGTCCGTACAGTTGGTCTAACATGTTGTTGGAGCCTTTGTCATGACCAATCTGCCAGGAAAGTCTTGCGATGTAGGTATTGGGATTGGCTTTCAAAGACGTTTTCTCTCCGTTCAATTTATAGGTTCCATATGCCTCTTTTGGTTTTGGTTCCAGATCTTTTGAAAAGGGACGCGGTTTTTGATCCGGGTTATAGACAGACACTGAACTGATGTATACATATTGAATATTCATTTCATGGGTGATGCGGGCAAGCATTTCTGTCCAGGCATTGCTTCCCATGGCAAAATGCATCAGAAGGTCCGGATTTTCTTTCTTGATGAACGCTCTGACTTCTTCTTCGTTTTCAGTGGATACTTTTTGTCTGTCGTACTTGACAATAGAGTACCCAATTTGTTGCAAGGCGTCCCCCACAACCGGGGCTAGGGTTCCATTGAGACCTGTAAGTAAGCTGCGCATTTAATCATCCTTTGTATTATTGTATGGAGTGGCTTGATCTTTTCCATTGTTCTTGGATTGATACAGTGCTTCATCTGCTCGTTTGACAAGGGTGTCAAACGAAACTTGGCTATCTTGGGTAGTCGCTATCCCGAGGGATATGGTAATTAATTCATTATTGCTGGTCTTGATAGTGTTTCTGACGGCTCTTCTGATTTTTTCTGCAACTTTCAAAGCTGAACTTTCTCCGGTTTTCGGTAACGCAATCAGAAATTCCTCGCCACCCCACCGTCCGATAATATCAGACTCGCGAAGCGTATCGGTGAATGTATGTGAGAGTTCTGTCAATACCTTGTCCCCCTCAGCATGCCCACAAGTATCATTCACGTCCTTGAAATCATCGATATCAATCATGATAAGACTCAGTTTGGTGTCTTCTCGCTTGGCAACCGCTAAAAGCGCTTCAACTTGGGTAGTAAAGAAAAGCCTGTTTGCAAGGCCCGTCAAGGGGTCTTTTCTTGATAATTGTCTTAACTTGGCCTTGTCCTTTGCGGATACAAAAAGCAGCGCAAATAGGATTATGAAAAAGAGTGTGATAAGCCCGATGTTCGTTCTGTTTTCTCTTACCATGTCTGAATAGTGTATGTCCTCTGAAAGAGTGAAAAGATAACCGACATGCTCGTCCTCCATGTTTTTAACACTGGTGAAATGAAGCACGTAATGGCAGTCATCACATTGAACTGGGTAAGAAAACGAGGTCTCTTTTTCCAAGTCACTACTGATTTGTGGTTTAGCTTCACTTAAAAAGCGTTCAAGCGCCTCACCTTGTAGATTGTAACGATCATTTTCAAATCTGCTATAAATTTCACTGTCCACAAGGTAAACGTCCGACAAGGCACTTGGTTCATAATTGTGTGAAAAATCATCAAAGAGATTCTCAAGGACGACCTGTTCTTTCAAGATGAAAAAGGCATCTTCATTTGGGGAAACCGTATAAAGGGTGTCGATGACGGCTTCGTAGGAGATGGATATTTCCACGCTGCCTACATGCTCGCCTTCATAAGTCAAGGGGTAAACAAAGCGATAGCCATTGTGAATTCTGCCCTCTTCAAAGCCCGACACATAAACGTTTTCCGTATTGGCGATCCGCACGGACTCTCTGATATCAAAAAGCATATCACCATACCGCTCAGGCGCATGAAGTCTCAAAAAGCTTTCCCCTGTGGGGAGGTGAAAATGGAATTGTCTGAAACTGTAATCTCTGAGAAGTAGATACTCATCTTCAAGCAGTGTTTCCAGTTCGTTTCTCGCCTGAGATTTAACGCTGTCATCCGCATCGTTGGCTTCATTCATGAGTTCAAGGACTTCGTCGGTGATCATGGCTTCGTGAAGGTAATTCGAAAACGCTTCATACCGATCAATTGAAGCTTCAATTTCATTGGTGGTTCTCGTTCTTTCAAGATCCAAGTGGTCCTGCATGCGTTCCTGGGCTACGAGATGGGTGAGGCCTATAATGACAAGATACGTTAGAAGACCCACAGCAAAAACAAGCAAGGGTGTGCGGTGTTTTTTCAAGAAATGTTTCATAAAGGCCTCCTTTGATCATTGATGGCATCAGGTATTCAAAAGCCGTTTCAATGTTTCTTCGTGAATGGCAAGGCATGCCTCATCGAAAAGGACAAAGCGGATGTATTTCAAATTCGACAATGATTCAGCTTTATCAATGACTGCTTTCAATGCAATAGTTGCAGCATCTTCTTTGGGGTAGCGAAAAGCGCCGGTGGAAAGTGCAGGAAAAGCCAGACTTTCCAGTCCTTCTTTGTCTGCCAGTTCAAGCGCATTGACATAACTTTTTCTAAGCAAAAGCGCTTCGGGCTTGTTAATGCCAAATACAGGCCCAAGGACATGAATGATGAAGGCATTGTCTAGGTTGAAACCTTGAGTCATGACAGCTTCTCCAGGTTTAATCGGAGCCAATGGTTTACAGGCTTCTTCAAGTTGGGGCCCTGCTTTAGCATGCAACGCGCCTGCAACGCCACCTCCGGGCTTGAGATTCGCGTTGGCCGCATTGACGACACCTTGCAAATCATTTTGATCTGCGATGTCCCCTTTGAGTAGTTCCAACGTGATGGTATTTAGCTTGGTTTTCATAAAACAGTCCCCCCTCAACCCCATTATAATGGGTTTGAGGGGGGACTTCAAAGGTTTATGCAATTAAAGGGGCAAATCATTGTTTTCGATGCGGTTTCTAAGGTCCTTCATTTTCTTTTGAATGGTCGCAAGGGTTTCATTGAATGCGGCGTCTCCCTGACCGGTGGGGTCATCGAGGTTCCAGTCTTCTCTGTGTTTGACTGGAACATAGGGGCATTCCACCCCACACCCCATGGTGACTAGGACATCCAGGGAATCGGGAAGGTGATCGAGTTTCTTGTTGAACTGGGTGTCTTCCATATCATAGTCATAGGTCTTTTTGATAAGGGCAACCGCATCAGGGTTGATGCGGGGTTTTAGATGGGTTCCGGCACTATAGGGTTCGAAGAAGTCCGCGTGATCCATTTTGGCAACGGCTTCACTCATTTGACTGCGACAACTGTTGTGGGTACATACAAACGCTACTTTGATTTTATGCTTCATGGTTTGACGCTCCTTGTGATTGGATTGGTAAAGCAATTGTGAAACGTGAGCCCTTGTTCAGGGCACTTTCAAGTTTGATGGTACCGCCGTGTTTTTTCACGACATTTTTGATGATACTGAGGCCAAGGCCACTGCCACCGGTATCACGGCTTCTTGCATCGTCTACTCGGTAAAAGCGTTTGAAAATCATGGCTTGTTTGGCCTGTTCAATACCGATTCCCGTGTCAATGACGTTGATGATGTAGTGGGTGCTGGTTCTGTGACCGGTAATGCGTACATAGCCTGAATCAGTGTAATTGATGGCGTTTTTAATGAGATTGATAAGGACCTGGCGGAACTTTGAAGGATCAAAGTGAAAGGTGCAGGGTTCTATATCCTTGCTAAGGTTCAGGTTCTTCTCTTCTGCGAGGGGTTTCATGATTTCGAAGGTTTCATTGATGAGGTGTTCTATGGAAGCCGCCTCTTTTTTGAGTTCGTAATCAAGTCGGTCCATTTTGGAAATGATCAGCAGGTCATTGATGATGATTTCCAGTCTTGAGGCTTCATTTTTGATGATACTGAGGAATTCCTTTTGCCTGGCTTCTTCCACGTTGTCATCTCGCGTGAGTATCTCCGACAACCCTTTGATGGCACTTAGCGGGGTTTTGAGTTCATGGGATACATCAGCCGTGAACTGTTTTTGAAACTGTTCAGCGGTCTTAAGTGCGGTGATGTCATGGACCAGTATGAGGCTTCCATAATACACTCCGCTGTCAAATACGGGTGTGACTATGACATCCATGATGGATGTATCATTAATCAGTATTTGTGAGCGAATACGCTTTTTTTCCTGAATGGCGGATTTGACGACTTCATAGAGTTTCTCGTGTCTGCTTAGAAAACTCATGGGCGTTTTAAGAATGTCTTCGTAATCAAACATTTCGAGAAATTCCTTGTTTGCAAGCTGGATGGTGTTCCAGGCATCAATGAATAACACGCCACTTCCAAGTTCTTCAATCAGTGAATAAAACTGTGTTTTGGTTTCGGATGTTCGGGCTTCACTGCGGTTCAGGGATTTGAGCAGTTCCCTTTTTTCGCGTTCCTGTTCCTTCCTTGCTCTGAAAGTACTCCCGATGTAAGTCAGTGAGTGAAACGCCCCAAGGGCGATAATAAGCAGGCCTGTTATAAGGGGCATGGCCACAATGATGTGCGTTACAGCAATCACGATGTATATCAATGCGATTAGAAACAGATCTCGATTTTTTTTCACCGACTCACCTCCTATTTCATTCTACCAATAACACAGCGTCAATGCATCAATTAAGCGTTAAACGTTCACCTTTTGAAAGGTAAATGATTTCCTCACCGATATTCGTAAGGTGATCGCCCGCGCGTTCAAATTGCTTGATGACAAGCATTGCACGTGCCGCTTCTTCAGCACTCATGCCTTCTTTTTGTCCGGTGATGTCTATGAAATTCATGATCTGTTTCTGATAAACCTCATCGACTTCATTGTCAAGATTGCACACTTTGTTCGCTTCATCGATGGATTCTGTTTTAACCGCTGATTTCATGGTGTAAAACATTTTTGATAAGGGTTCAACATACTGCAGAAAATAGTTTCTGAAATTTTCGTTGTCACCCACCGTCTTGATGATGTACATGGCATTGTTTGAAGCGTAATCACCAAGACGTTCCAGTTCATTGGCGATTTTTATGGTGGTGATGATGGTTCTTAGATCTCTGGCAACCGGGCATTGTCTAAGTATGAGTAGATTGCCGAGTTCATTGATGGCGTTTTCGAGTTCATTGATGTGCTGGTCGTTTTCAATGATAAGGCGTGCTTTTTCGGTATCCATGGTTCTTATGGCTTCGAACATCGTGTCATAGACTTCTATGACACGGTCAATCATTTCATGGAGCTGGTTGCTCAGTTCTTTCAATCCTTCGTCAAATGTCTGTCTTAATGTTTTCATAAAGCCTCCTATCCGAATCGACCGGTAATGTAGTCTTCGGTTTGTTTTTTCTTTGGCAATGAAAAGAGTGTGTTGGTATCACTTGTTTCGATGAGTTCTCCCATGTAAAAGAACGCGGTGTAATCCGATATTCTTGCAGCTTGGTGCATGGAGTGGGTTACAATGATGATGGTATACTCTTTTTTCAAGTCTTGCAAGAGGGATTCGATTTTTTGTGTGGCGATGGGGTCGAGGGCACTCGTGGGTTCATCCATGAGAATGACTTCAGGTTCCATCGCGAGGGCCCGTGCAATGCATAAGCGTTGTTGCTGGCCCCCTGAAAGTGAAAGGGCTGAAGATTCAAGGCGGTCAGACACTTCGTCATGGAGTGCCGCTTGTTTCAAGGCTTTGTCCACAATCTGTTCAAGGGTTTCCTTGTCTTTGATGCCTTGTCTTTTGGGTCCGTAGGCGACATTGTCAAAGATGCTCATGGGAAAAGGGTTGGGTTTTTGAAAAACCATGCCCACTTTTTTTCTGAGGTTGATGACATCGGTTTGTTTGGAGTAGATGTTTTGATCGTGGTAATGCACGTCGCCTGTGACCTTGCATACGGGAATGAGGTCATTCATTCTGTTCAAGGTCCTCAAAAAGGTGGATTTTCCACACCCAGAAGGCCCAATAAGCGCCGTAATGGATTTTGAATAGAGTTCTAGGTTGATATCTTTCAAAGCGATGGTTTCACCATACGCCACTTGGAGATTGTCTATTTTGAATGTAGTGTTCATACTATCACCTGTTTCCTATTTTATCGAATTTTTTTGCAAGCAGTTTGACGGACGTATTGAGAATCAACACAATCGTGAGTATGATGACTGCGATGGTGCTTGCAAGTTCCACGTTCGCGGGTTCCGTGCTCATCAGGGTCCATATGTGCACTGCCAAAGTGGTGGCGCCGTCTGCGGGGTCCACTGAATCCTTGACTGCGGTTCCCATTACGAAGATAAGGGCTGCGGATTCTCCGATGATGCGACCAATTGAGAGGAATGTTGCGGTGAGCAAGCCTGCGATGGCGTTGGGAAGGACCACTTTGAAGGTGGTTTGCACGTCGTTCGCACCCAGTGCAAGGGAGGCTTCTCTGTATTCATCAGGAACAGCTGCAAGCGATTCTTCGGTCGTTCTAATCAATATCGGCAACAAGATGACAGCCATCGTCATTGCCCCAGCATATATTGAGAGGCCTGAGGCCACATTGAGGTTCGCCGTAATCGGAATGAAGACACTCACCGCCATGAGTCCATAAACGATGGAAGGAATGCCTGTCAGGGTATCAATGAAGGACCGTATGGTTCTCGTCATTTTTGTATCTTTTGCAAACTCATTGAGGTATATGGCTGAGAATATGCCTAGAGGAAGGGCCATGATGAGTGTGAGACCGATAAGATAAAGGGTGGCGATGATTGAACCACGGATGCCGCCTCCTGGATCGATGAAGATGACTTCACGGATGTCCACACCACTATCAAGTCTGGTGGCCATGGACTCCGCCCCTTCACGCGTGAGAGACGTTGGGGAATCTTCATAAGATATCCTGGAAATCACGTTGCCGGTACTGGCTTCAATAGGGGTTTCGCTGTTTTTATCAAGCAGTGTCTTGAATGGGGACGCGTCATCGATATACGCAATTGAAATGATGTCCTGACCATCCTTGTTGATGCCATCTTCAAAGGCGATTCCATATTTGGAAGAAAAGGGCGCGTCAATGGACGCCGGTTTTTCAAAGGTCTCTGTTGAAGTGGTTTCCTCCAAAGTGGCATTGTATTGCTCAGTGTTGTAATCCGTGACAAGCAAGTCAAAACTGAGCAGTGAAAAACCCGTCGTAAATACGAAATAAAATACGATGAATAGCGCAGACGCCGTGGTAAGTGCTGCCCCCACTGTCATGCTTTTCAGTGTATTGTCTATGATTTTTCTTTTATTTTGCATGCATTCTACCTACCTTTTTCTTCAAGGTATTAAGCGCAAAGTTGGTGATCAATATGACGACGATGAGTACAATCCCAAGTGAAAAGCGGATGTCATAGTCCAGCCCTGTGGTTTCTTTCATGCCTTGCAGCATCGCGGTTGTCAGAGTCGCGGTTCTGTTAAAGAAAGAAAACGTAGGCCCACTAAGGGCGTTCCCAGCTACAAGCGAAATGGCGGTGGCCTCACCCAGCGCGCGTCCGATGGCGAGTATGGCGGCTGAGAATATGCCGGATTTCGCGGCGGGCAACACAACGTTGAAGTTGGTTTGCGTTTTCGAAGTTCCAAGGGCAAGTGAGGCTTCTTCAAGGGAAGGGTTGACGTTTCTAATGGCGACTTCACTGACAGTGGTCAAAGTTGGAATTGACATGAACGTAAGGACTATGACGGCAGCCAAAGTGGAATTCCCGCCATTGGTCTGAATACCGAAGGCCATTGCGGTATTGTAAATGATGGGAAGGATGAGGCCTGCACCAACAAGGCCATAAACGATGGAAGGGATGGCCGCAAGGAGTTCCACGATACTTCTCAAGATGGTGGCCACCCTTCTACCGGCGATCTTTGCGATGAACAAGGCAGTAAGCACACCAAGGGGCAAAGAGACTACCAATGTAAGAAAGGCGATGTAAAGTGTATTGACAATCAGATACCCTGCTCCATACATGTTTGAAGCGAAAGTGGGACCATCAAGCCAGATGGTTCTTGTGATAAACCCAATAAATGATACGCTTCCGAGACCGTCGTTGTTGCTGATAAACGGTTCTATCCCGGCCAGTGCGACGAACACTACCACTATAATGATAAATGAAGCGGAAAGAAGCGCACTTAGAAATACAAGGCGCTTCACGACCGCGTTCATCAGTTTTTGAAACTTTTGATTATTTGATTCTTTTATGGAGGGTGCGTTTACACTCAATCTAGGATGTCTGCCCATGTTGAGTAATCGCCTTGGTAAAGTTTCTTGAGCGTGTCCGAATCAATATCATCTAGTGGGTTTTCATTGTTTACAATAATGACGATGGCATCTTGGGCAAGCGTTCCGAAATATTCTTCACCGTTTACTTTTTCCTCGTCCTTGAAAGGTCTTGAAGCAAACCCGACATGCACCATGTTGGTTCCGTCTTTTTCATCGCCTTGTGTCCGTTTGAATCCGTCTGAGCTACCCGTGTGGTTATTGACAGTCTGTACGTCGCCACATCTTGAAGAGAAAGCCGTAGCCAAATCTTTTGCGATGCCTTCAACTGAATTGGAGCCACCGAATTTGATGGTTTCTTCAGAATTGTCTTCTTCACATACAGGGTGATCTGCCACTAAATCGTCCCAGTTGCCGTTGTTGGTAACGGAAACAGCCCCGTTATCATTGATGATGTCTGCGCCTTCACTTGAAAGCATGAAAGCCACGAAAGCCTCTGCGATACTCTTTTCAGTTTCATTTTCAAAATCGTCATCAAGACGCGTAATGTAGTTGAACGGTCTTGTAAGGCCATAAGATTCGTTTACCACATTTTCAATTTCAGGTTCAACACCTTCGAAGTTCAAGGCTTTGATATCATTGGTTACGCTGTAAAGTGAAATATAGCCAATACCGAAGCGGTCGGTATTCACCGATTGCAACACTTCGTCGTTCCCTGCACTGACAGTCACATTGTCACCTAGAAGTGAGTTGTCAGTCGCGGCATCCGCAAATCCGATACCGCTCATGAACCCATCACGGGTTCCACTTGATGTATCCCTGGTATAGGGATTGATGGTTGCCTCTGTGTCGAATGATTCTTCAGGTGATGAACACCCGAATAGAGAAAGTCCTAAAACAACAGTAAGTCCCAAAATAATTTTTTTCAATTTGTAGCCTCCTTTTTTTGATTACACCAAAAGTCTACAAAACGAATGTTTATATTCAATAGGGTTTCTGTTAAGTTTCTGTTAAGATTCAATAAATAAAAAAAGGCCATCAAACGAGTTGATAGCCAATACCTCTTACGGTTTTCATTTTCGCCTGCAAAACAGGCAGTTTTTCTCTTAAATTGAATATATGCACATCCACGACCCGGCTGTCGCCGTCATAGTGATAACCCCACAGGTAATCCAGTAACTGATCTCTTGATAAAACCTTGCCCTTGTTCACTATGAAGTACTTGAGCAATTCAAATTCCTTGAGGGTCAAGGTAACGGGCTCTCCGTCTGATTTGACGGTATAGGAATCGAGATCAATTACAATGTTTTCATAAGAAAGCGTGCCTGTTTGGATGACGCTGTCTTTTTGCCTTCTTAAAACCGCCTTGACGCGGGCTGTGAGTTCTCTGGGTGAGAAGGGTTTGGTGACGTAATCATCCGCTCCGACATCGAACCCTTCAATCTTGTTGATTTCCTCGTCCATGGCCGTAAGCATGAGAATATGGGGTCGGATGGACAAGGTTCTCAGTTTCTTGCTGATTTCAAAGCCGCTCATCGAAGGCAACATCAAATCGAGTATGATGATTGAATATTCCCCTGTCTTCGCAAGTTCATAGCCTTTGAGACCATCTGAGGCACAAACTACGGTCTCTCCGAGCTGTCTGAGATCGTATTCTATCATCTTTTGAATACTGAGTTCATCTTCTATGACAAGTATCTTGCCCATGGCTTCACATCCTTAAAATACTTATTTACACTTTGATTTTACCACATAATTTCCAAAATGAAATTGGAAAACACCAACTTGTTCACTCACAAAAAAAGAAGGTTCCATTTGGGAACCTTCAATAGGATTGTTATTTGAGATCAAAAGCAATGACGATGGCTTCGTCAAGGCATCTGAATGTAAAGCTGTTCATAAGGAACAGTTGGACACTTTTGTGGTCGTGGGCTTCATAGCCTACACTGTAGTCCTGTCCAAGGGTAAGTTCGAGATCTTCGTGATCACGTGGAACCAAGAAGCCACCTTTTACGGCGCGTGAACGGATAATGTCTCCCCCGATAACGGATTCAACGTTTTTACGGAGCAAGCCACCCTGATACATCTGGTTGAGAATTTTAAGCAAGTCATCCGACACAATCATGTCGAATGGACGTTCTGCATAGGCATCTTTCAATGCACATGCCGCTTCACTCACGGCTTTCATGACTTCGTTGGGATCGTTGGTGAGGTTGATGCGTTTTTCAGCGACTTCATTGAGCCCTTTGATGCCCGCTTCCTTGTGGCCGTTGTAGATGACATCTTCTTCAAAGCGTGCGAGTTTTTCCGCCGCGGCTTCAAGATTGTCAAGTTCAACGTCTTTTTCACCACGTAAGATGTTGTCGAGTTCCCAACGTGACAACTGAAAACTGATTCTGTTTTCAAGAAGCGGTTGAACTTCGTATAAGCTGGAGCCTACTTCACCTTTTTTTGGGTCTTTGAGAAGCTTCAAACGGCCTTCAGCAACACTGTTCTTTTCAAGTCCGTGTGGCCCATCCACAAATAATACACTTCTTGCGGACAGTTGTGAAAGAATGACTTCTCTGGCGCGATCATTAATCTCTTCCCAAGCCTCGCTTGGAATCGGTGCAAGTGATTGTTTGAACAAATCCATTAATACATTCCTCCTAGCGTTTTATTTTACCAATGTTAAGGTCTTTGTTGTCTGTAGCTTCTTCTTCGCCTTCTTCTTCATCGTGATGGCCTATAGGCCCTTCGGTGAAAAGATTTTCCCGAAGTTCGCTGTCGAGCTCAGGTAGGTGACGGCGAAGCCATTCAATGCCCATTGCCGCGTGTTCAAGTTCCTCGTCGCGGTTGTGCTTGAGGACGTCTCTGAGTCCTTCATCATTTGTGGCATTCATGCGCTGGTTATACCAGTCAACTGCTTCAAATTCTTCTTGAATACTTTTGATGATACGGGTAATGTCTCTTGTGTCCTCATCTAGTAATTCAATTGGTTCATGGTATTGATCCGTTGCCATAAAATCCCTTGTATAATAAATAACGTGCTATTTACTATACTTCTCCTTTCTTTTCAGTGCTAGAGATCTCCCTTATAATGAGAACTAACAAACGTTGTGGAGTGTGTCATATTATCCCTATACTGCGAGTATGATTCGGAGGGTACACCCACAATCAATATGGAGAATGTGAATGAGCTGGTTATCCCTCGAGGATGTATTGACAAGGTCACAACCTTATTGATGTGTGGAACAACGTTTGAACTATCTAAAGGAGGTTTGAAACATGCAATACGTCGGAATCGACGTAGCATCCTTGAAACATGATTGCACGGTAATCACGGATCAAGGAGAGATTCTCAAAGATGGTTTGACCATCACTAATGATTCAGATGGATTCGAGGTTCTAATGGAGACGATGCGAAGGCTCGATGTGACTCCTGAGACAACAAAAATAGGAATGGAAGAGACCGGCATCTACCATGAGCGCATCAGAAGCTACCTGATGCGTTATGGCTACAGCGTCTACACCATCAATCCCGCGCTTGTCTTCCATAGCCGAAAAGCTGAGACGCTTCGGAGTACGAAGACAGACAAAGTCGATGCGCTCGTGATCGCCCGGTATTTAATGATGTATAAAGGATCTCTTCATTCCTATACACCATCATTATACCATCTGGACGCTTTGAAATCATCCACCAGGATTTACCACACCAAGCGCGAAACGCTCGCGCGCACCAAAACGGAATTAAAGCGTCTTCTTCATTCCGTCTTTCCGGAATTCAAAGCGCACTACGACCCATTAAGCCAGTGGGCGCTGGAGTTACTTGAATCTTACCCAACACCCGAAGACATCGCGAACATGCATGAAAAGACACTCGTCCGGATTTTAAGAACCAACGGAGATCGCTTGGAAACAGCAAAGCATATCCGCATGTTGGCCAAGAAGTCGGTCGGTCAAAGTGATCCGATGAGCAGAAAGCTCATTCGCTTTGCGATTTCCGACATCAAACATTTCAATTCACAGATTCGTGAAATCAAAGAAGTCCTCAAAGAACAAATGAAGCCTTTTTCGCATATCACGTCCATTCCAGGTGTAGGTGCGCTAACAGGCGCAACCATACTCGCTGAAATCGGAGATATCGAGCGTTTTTCACACAAGACCAAGCTACTCGCTTATACGGGAATCGATCCTGTAATCTACGAATCAGGCAAATTCAAGGCGAGAAACACGACGCTTTCAAAACGCGGATCAAGATATTTGCGTTCGGCGCTTTTCATGGCCGCAAGGGTAGCCTGTGTGAACACTGTGAAAATAAGAGACAACAAGTTCAGACGGAAATATGAAGCCAAGATTCGTGAAGGCAAGCACCATTACACCGCGATATTCGCCGCAGCCAAGAACTTGACGTACACCATTTACGGAATTCTCAAATCCGGCCAACCATTTGAATTTGAGTATTAAACAGTAGTCAAAACCACGCTATACAATTTTCATTCGCGTCAATGACGCTTCTTTAAGTATGCCTAAAAATAAAGATTACTTTAAATTTCTTCAATGGCTTGACTTTTTAATAGCTGGCTCCTAAATTTGTTTTCATGTTAATTATAACACTACTGATTGGGTCTTTCAATCAATGTGTAAGTAAACACATACATTTTAGCAGTATTCATTGGGTGCACAGCAGCCATTGATGTTTCTTGAAGCGATTTCCGCAGCTTTGATAATCGGGTACTTGCCAGGTGAGGCTGTGAGCATGGGTTGCGTGCCAATTTGCATGGTCAGTACGTCATTGATGGTAGAGCCTGTTTGGATGATGACCCCAAGCACATTGATGAGTTCCCCTGCGGATTCACCACCGATGACTTCACCACCAAGAATGGTACCGGTCGCTTTGGATACGACGAGTTTGACGATTTGTTCATGCATGCCAGGCAATTTTCCAGGATGACGGTCCATGCCTTTGAAAGTTGAGCCAATCACAGCAAAGCCCTCTTTCGTTGCGGCTTCTTCTGTAATCCCCGCAACCCCGTAAACCGTTTCGCCGATCATGGTCGAATAGATGCCGATGGTGCCTTTGAATGAACGGTACGTTGAAAGAGAATAAAGGTTCAATCCTGCTACGCGCGCTTCTGCGGCCGCGGTTGAGGCAAGCATGGTCGTGGAGACGCGACTGGTCGCAAAATCTCTTTTCTCCGCACAGTCCCCTGCCGCGAAAATATCTTTTTCACTGGTGCGCATGTAGGCATCCACACTGATGAACCCATGGTCATTGAGTTTGAGTCCCATGGCTTTTGCGAGTTCTGCGTTGGGTCTGTAGCCCATTGAAAGAATGACTGCATCGGTTTTTATGGTGGTATCATCACTTAAAAGCACTTTTTCAACTTGCGTGTCTCCAAGTATTTCCTTGACCCCCACGCCAACTCTTACGTCCACACCGTCTTTTTTCAGGTTTTCTTCAGCATGAAGGGCGATTTCTTCATCAAAGGCAAGGCCGAGAATGCGCGGCTGTATTTCAACAAGTGTCACGTCTGCGCCACTTTTTTTGAGTTCATCAGACATTTCGACTCCAATGAAGCCTGCCCCCACTACCGTGATGTGTTTTTTGTCTTTGAGATCATTTTGAAGTTGGTCGAGATACGTTTTGTTCTTGGGAATGGTAAAGACATTCTTCAATGCCCCGCCTTTTAACCAGCCTGGTTTGAAAGGCATGGACCCCGTACCAAGTACGAGTTTGTCAAAAACAAGTGTGTCTCCGTTTTCAAATGTAGCGATTTTCTTGTCCTTGTCGATGGATGTGATGGTGTCGATTCTTATGTCTATACCGGCATTTTTAAGTCCGGTATCGGGCATGACATCCTTTTCAGATGTTCCAAGGGTTCCGAAAATATAAGGAATCCCACATGGTACGACTGCTTGAGCTTCTTTTCTTACCAGCAAAATCGATTTGTCCGGATGTTTGCTTTTGGCTGTGGAAGCAGCCACTGTGCCTGCTGCACTGCCTCCGATAACTAAAATGTCTACTTTCTTGTCCATTGAAATGGCCTCCTGTGTAATTGATGACTCTATTTTTTTAATGCTTTTTGTTCGCGTTCCTTGATGAAATCACATCCGCGTTTGTCACAGATGTCTTCTTCACTGCAAAATCTGTATACGCCGCCTTCAATCTTGACAATATTGTTTTCGATCAGGCTTCTGGCAATTTTTTTTCTGGCTTTTTCATATAGACTTTGCACAGTGGTTCTCGCCACTGCCATTTGTTCTGCGCACTGAGCCTGCGTAAACCCTTCATAATCAAGAAGACGAATGGTTTCATACTCTTCTACAAGCATGATGATTCGCTTGCCGTTTGAAGGGGGGCTGTCAAGTGAGCCGAAGAGTCGTCTTTTAGGCTCTTCGCAAACCCGTTTTTTCTTCATGGGTCTTGGCATGGTGTCACCTTCTTTTTTTTGACTCTTTTATATTTTAACTTATAAATGACATATGTCAATAATACCGCATTAAAAAACCCCAACTGACTGTTGGAGTTTGTTTGAGCTAGGTAGCCACCCGTTTGCCTTTCCATGATCCTTTGATCCAGCGAATCATCACAAGCAAGGCTCTTAGAATCTCATCGGCCGCAAGCCCTATGAATATGCCGGCCAATCCGAAACCGAAGTGAATGCCGAAAAGGTAGGAAAGTCCAATCATCGCACTAAGCATGCTGATGATGGCAATAATGACAGGGAATATGACATCCCCACTCGCCCGAAGGGCCTGAATCACAACAAGGTTTGCCATCCTGCCCATTTCAAGGAAGATACCGATAAGCATGGCACGCTGCCCCATCGCAATGATGGTTTCATTGTCTGTGAAAAGACTGAGCAGCCACCCTGAATTGAAATACATGAAGGATGAGGCGAATATGACGAATATGAACGCGACCTTGACGGTTTTAAGTGTGCGTTTGTAAGCATCTTCGTAATCAAGTGCCCCGACTCGCCATCCGACAATGACCTGATTGCCCTGAGCCACCGCAAGGGAAAAAATCATTACGGGCATCATCAGGTTGTGTACATAGATTTGAGTGGTGACCGCAAGGGTGCCTATCGTATTGAGAAAACTGAGGACCACCACTTGGGAAAACTGATAGACGAAGCGTTCACCTGCCCCAGGCAAGCCAATCTTCATAATCTTTACATAGTATTTTTTGAGCGGTGCGATTTTCAAGAAAAACGGTTGGATGCGAAGGTACTTCCAAAGGAAATACAAGGTGAGAATGAAGGCGAAAGCCCGCGATATCAGAGTCGCATATGCGGCTCCACGCGAACCGAGTTCAGGAAAGAATCCGATTCCGAATATGAGCAGGAAGTTAAGCAAGACATTCATGATGTTCATCGCCGCAACGATATACATGACGACTTTCGGCCTTCCAAAGGCTTTGAAGCCCGAACCTGCTGCCTGGGTGAGTGCCACAAAAAGCAAGCCCGTCGAGACCACCCGCAAATAAAACAGGGACTCAGCATAAATGGCCTGATCCGTATTGATGATAGTAAAAATCAAGCCGCCAAACAATTGTAAAAGCATGACGAGTATCAACGCCACCAACACATTCCCAAGGAGGCCGGTCTTCATGGCTTTTTTAGCCTGGGGCTCATCCTTCGCACCAAGGTATTGGCTTACAACGACCCCCACACCAAGGGACGCCACGTTCAATAACACAATGAAGAGTCCGATGACCCTTTGTGCGTTGCCTACAGCCGCAACGGAAAAATCAGAATAACGCGCAAGCATCAGGGTGTCTGCGACACCCAGAAACATCGTGAATAGGAGTTCTATGTAAATCGGCCAACTCAGATTGAATAGCCTGTTCTTTGAATGTTCCATCAGCTCACCACTTTCAAAACAAACGCATTATATCACGAATGCCTTGATACCGTCATCCTGAAATTGAAAAAAATGTCTTATTGGCTTTGCTTGAAGCGGTTTCGTGTCTCACTCAAAAAGGCTTGAATTGCGTCTTGATCGTGGGTTTCCAATAATGTTTTATAAGTATTGAGTGTCTCTATGAAGGTATCGAGTGTAGCGGTGAGTGCCCCCTTGTTTTCCATAAAGAGTTCACTCCACATGATGGGTTCGATATCCGCTATGCGGGTGAGATCCTTGTAAGAATTGCCCATTAGTTCTTTTGGAAGTGCGGGGTCACTGGACAAGACAAGCGCTGAGGAGATTAAATGCGTGAGTTGAGAGGTATGGGCAATGTGATGATCATGGGCTGTCTTGTTTGTCACAGTAAAGCTTTTGAAGCCCAAAGGCTTTAACATTGCGTTCAGGCGGTTCAAATCCGAATCCTGTGTGCGCACAGTTTTTACATATACCAGGTTGGCCCCTTTGAAAAGGGAGGAACGACTGTTTTCATAACCCCCTTCAGGGTTGCCTGACATCGGATGGTGTGACAAATAGCTGACAGTATCTTTGAGATTGCTTTCCACCGTGTTGATGATTTGTGTTTTGACGCCGCATACATCCGTAAGAAGGCAACCCTCTTTAAGCAAGTGTCCATACTGCAAGATAAAAGACGCCGCAGGAATGGGGTTGAGAGCCAGAATGACACTGTCCATCTCACTTAAATGTTCAAGTGCATCGCCCTTAATGACATTGGCTTCTTTCAAGGCGTCCATGGGTTTTGACGAAATGTCATAGCCATAGACTTCATGGACGCCGCAAAGACCTTTGGCATACGAGGCCCCTATCAAACCAAGTCCGATGATGCCAATGGTCATTTCAAATCTCTTTTCAAAGCCTTGGCCATGGTATGAAGTTCTTCCATCATATCATCAAAGGTATCCAGTTTGAGTGATTGGGCACCATCACTCAAAGCTTCTTCGGGTTTGTGGTGCACTTCGACCATAAGTCCGTCACAGTCCACTCCGAGTGACGCTTTGGAAAGTTTTGAAATCATGTTGTAACGCCCAGCCGCATGAGAAGGATCCACAATGACAGGAAGATGCGAAAGGTTTTTAACAGCCAGTACGGCAGAAAGATCAAGCGTGTTTCTGGTGTAGGTTTCAAACGTGCGGATGCCTCTTTCACAAAGAATCACATTCTCATTGCCTGAAGAGACGATGTATTCCGCACTCATGAGCCATTCTTCAATGGTTGACGACATGCCTCTTTTGAGCATGATGGGGGTCTTGGTTTTGCCAAGGGCTTTTAGAAGATGGAAGTTCTGCATATTGCGTGCCCCTACTTGAATGATGTCAGTGTAGGTTTCAAACGTGGAAAGGAGATCC
>JAGYML010000015.1 GCA_018400615.1 bacterium
CACGATTTCAGACAATTGAATACCTTAGAGCTTTCACAAGTGGTCGGATCGGATGGAGTGCACTAAGGAGTCTAATGATAGTTTCCGGTGCATTTGGTGTGTTTAAAAAAACAGATCTCATTGATTCAGGAGGCTATCTTACGACGAGTTCTGTTCATAAGAAAGATACCGTTGGTGAAGATATGGAACTGGTTGTAAGATTGACCAGACGAGCGATGCAGGCAAAAAAAGAATTCAGAGTCATGTATGTCTACAATGCTTTATGTTATACAGAATTACCCTCTGATTTAAAAACACTTTTGAAACAGAGAAACCGCTGGCAAAGAGGCCTTGTGGATATTCTTTCCTACCATCGAAAACTGCTTTTCAGACCCAAGTACAAGCAGATAGGCTTCATTGGCTATCCTTACTTCTTTTTGTTTGAATTTATGGGCCCGTTTTTCGAAGCACAGGGGTATTTGATGTTATTGATAGCCCTGATACTCGGTCTACTCACACCGACTATCGTATTGGGCATTTTTGCAGCTTCCATAGGGTTTGGAGTGGTGGTCTCACTGGCTTCATTGCTGATGATTGAAAAGGAAACCTTTATGTTGAGCAACAAAGAGACCATGATACTTATCCTGTATGCAATTCTTGAGAATTTCGGATACCGTCAACTTATCAGTTTGCATCGAGTGAAAAGTACCTTTAGTGCTATCAAGGAAAGTGGTCAATGGGGAGCGCAAAAGCGTGTTGGATTCAATACGAAAAAGTCCATTTGAATAAAAAAAGAAACCCTGCAGATTTTGCAGGGTTTCTCAAATACAATATATGGAGGCAGTTTAGACTAAATTATTGTAATAAGCTTCAACTTGGTCCCAATTGACAACGTTCCAAAAGGCACTGACATAATCAGGACGACGGTTTTGGTAATTCAAATAGTAAGCGTGTTCCCAAACATCGAGGTTAAAGATTGGCTCACCATCATGGAATGGGACATCCTGGTTGGCAGAAGACGTCACCTTAAGTTTTCCGTTATCTACGAGCAACCATGCCCAACCACTTCCGAAACGACCTTTGGCCGCATTCTCGAAGGTTTCTTGGAAGGCCTCAAAAGAGCCGAATTCATCTTCGATGGCTTTTAATAGCTTACCGTTAGGTTTGCCGCCACCATTGGGGCTCATGATTTTCCAGAACAATGTGTGGTTGTAAGTTCCGCCACCGACATTTCGAACTTTGGTACGAATGTTTTCAGGTACGGAATCGAGATTCCTCAGCACTTGATCAAGTGGTAGTTCTTTAAGTTTATCTTGACCTTCAAGAGCGGCTTCGAGTTTGTTGATATACCCCTGATGGTGTTTAGTGTGATGAATCTCCATTGTACGTGCATCGATGTGAGGTTCCAATGCATCATAGTTATAATCCAGTTTAGGTAGTTCAAAATTCATATTAGATTCCTCCTTGTTTTATCTTCAATTGTATTGTCTCAATAATTTATAGTTTTTTCAATTAAAATGCTTAGGAGTTTACTTAATAATTATTGAATTTGTGAGCAGTATTGGGTGTTGATTGCGCACTGCATTTATGGCATAGTTAGACTAGGAATGCACTAGGAAGGTGATCTTATGAATTGTACATTTCATACAATGCATTTAAAAGAAATTGACAGGACTGCTGAAATTACTGTTTGCGTACCTGAGAATGCTTCAAGGAATAAACGTTTTCCCGTGCTCTATATGCATGATGGTCAAAACATTGTAGACCCTAAAAGAAGTTACTCAGGCTCGACATGGGAAGTGAAGGAAAGTCTTGAAACGCTTGACAATATGCCAGAGATCATAGTGGTAGGCATATCAAGTGCAAGTGATTCCAGACGGCTGGATGAATACAATCCATTCGTTTTCGAATTTGAAGCAGAGAGACTCAAGCATGAAAGTGGCAAGACACCAGGTGGCTTGGGAGAAGCCTATATGCAGGATGTCATTCATAGTGTCAAACCCTTTGTGGATGGTAATTTTCCTTCTGATACAGCATCCGGCAATACTGCAATGATGGGAAGCTCGTTGGGTGGATTGATTTCTCTTTATGCAGGCATTGCACATGGAGATTTTTTTACACGCATCGCTTCTTTGTCAGGGGCTTTTTTTGTATCCATGGAATCATTGAATGCACTGATAGAACGATCCGATCTTTCTAAACTCAAAAAGGTATACATAGATACTGGAGACAATGAAGTCGCAGGTGGAACACCCAAGGATTATGTACTGTCAAACCAATCAGTCCACTCCAAACTGAAAAGGAAGTTGAATCAGGCAAATTTGAGCTATCGGGAAATCAAGGATGGCGAGCATCATGAAACGGATTGGGCCCAAAGATTCCCTGGAGCAATAAGATTTCTGTTTGATTAACGAAGACAGGTGTAGCACCTAGAACTCTACTTTTAAGAAGACAGATGGATGAGGTAGCGGAACCTTTAAAGGTCTCCTGGAAAAATTTGACATATGTTCAATAATTGTCGTCACGCATATGTTCGATAATTGTTGTAACTTTTGCTTGCTTTATTGCGTTGTTTTTGATATTATTATTCTCGGTTGTCTCGATATTGCACTTGTCCCTACAATGTGTTATAATCTCTTTGCCAATAAAGAATAACCACTATACGCGCCCATAGCTCAATTGGATAGAGCGTTTGACTACGGATCAAAAGGTTGGGGGTTCGACTCCTCTTGGGCGCGCCATCATCGGGAAGTAGCTTAGCTTGGTAGAGCGCCTGGTTTGGGACCAGGAGGTCGCAGGTTCGAATCCTGTCTTCCCGACCATTTAATTAAGTTAGAGACACTTCATAGTGAAGTGTTTTTTTATTTGAAATAAGGAGATTGCAGCATTCAATTGCAATTTGTTATCTCTATAAATAATCAATTAGTTTAAGGGATTAAAAATTGTCTGATAGCCAATATTGTGCTATAATAATCAAGAAAGTTTTAATGTTTTATTTCAAGATTGGAAACCATGAGGGGGTGGCCATATGACATTGGGATATTATCTATTAGCAAGGACTGAAACAACGCTTCTGGATACCATAACAAGACTGCTCCAGCCGGTTCTTGAATTTTTCAGAGAGTATGGCGAGCTTGGTCTTTTTCTATATTCAATCATAGAGACCATTACCCCTATGGCCGGCGTAGAATTTATTTTATTCCCGATTCTTTTGGCAAGTGAAGCTGAGCGATGGTGGATTATTGCTTTAAACATTACCATTGCAAATACCATTGGTGCATTTATTGTTTTCTTCTTTATGTCCAAAGGTGAAAACAAGATGTACAATAAAGTTGTAAATAAGCGCAACCAGGATCGTGCAAAAAAATTATTTGACAGATACGGATTCTGGGCTATTTTCATTTTTGCGATGACTCCGCTTCCTTTTTTCGTTATTTTGTTTACTGCAGCGGTAGCTAAAATGAAGTTCAGTCAATACATCATAGCTGCCTTCTTATCCAGAGGCACCAGGTTTTTCATAACTTCTTATGCGGTGGTTTATCTCGGGTCGCAGGCCAACGTGATTTTCTGGTTGGCCGTTGTAGGTGTAGGCGGGGCTTTAATCATGATGTTTATCCAAAACAAGCTATTGGCACATTTTGAAAGTAAAGCCAATGTGGCTTCAGAAGAAGTCCCGGTTAAAGAGGTATCTAAGAAGTCTTGACACATATGAAAAATGTGGTACTATAAAATAGCTGTCTTAAGGTCCCGTAGCCAAGTGGCTAAGGCAATGGACTGCAACTCCGTGATCACCGGTTCGAATCCGGTCGGGACCTCCAATTATAAAATACACAAGTCTATTCCTGTTCATACCCACTTGGGTAGACATGAGAATGGATTTTTTATTATCAATCCCACGAAAACAAGGTGATTCCATGTTCAAAAAAGCAATTACAAACTACCGCCCTAAAAATGAACAAGAAGCTCGAGACAAGGAAGCAATGGTTCAATTTATAGAGAAAAACAATGATGCATTGGAAAGGTCAAATCTTGCAGGGCATTTAACTTCCTCAGCCATAGTGACAAACAAAAATGAAGATAAAGTTTTGTTCGCCTACCATAACATCTATAATTCCTGGTCCTGGGTAGGGGGCCATAATGACGGAGATCCTGACTTGTTAAAAGTCGCAATAAAGGAAGCGAAAGAAGAGACCGGTATTCAAAATGTCTATGCAAAAAGTGAAGATATTCTGGCTTTGGATATTGTCCATGTCACGAACCATTATAAAAATGGGCAATTCATCCCTGATCATCTTCATTTCAACGTGACTTACCACCTTGTTGCTGATGAAGAAGATACATTGCAAATAAAACCCGATGAAAATTCTGGGGTACGGTGGTTTGATATCGATGAGGTTCTTGAAGTCATTGATGAAGAACGCATGCGACCGATATATGAAAAAGTATTCAAACAGATAAAAAACAATGCCTAAACCAGGCAATAGCGACACTTAAACCCATTCAGAGGATTTAAGTGTCGCTTTATTTATAACCTTACCAAATAGACAAATGTGCCATGTTAAATTTTTTTTGCAAGTGGTAGTATTATACGAACTATAGAAACTCACATTGCCAAATATATATTCATATTTTAATCAGGCCAAAAGGCGTGTTATGTAAACAACACCATGAATGCCTATGAAATGCAAAGTAGTATGATATAATATACTTACATTATTTCATGGAGGTCATTTATGAACAAAGAGACTAACCATATTTCAACGCCAGATCGTAAAAATATCACAATTGACTGGTATGAAGTCAAAAAGCCTAAAGGTATTGTGCACATTCTTCATGGCATGGGAGAACATGCCAAACGGTATGAACCGTTTGCTGAATTTCTAACCCAGCATGGCTATACGGTAGTGGCACATGATCATCGCAATCACGGAAGAAGCGTGGAAAATGCCAAATCCATCGGTATTTTTGATAAGGATGAGACATTTGAAAGCATGGTTAATGATGTTATGGCCGTTCAATCACATATTCGAACTAAGACTAAAGCGCCCATGATTATGCTTGGGCATAGTATGGGCTCTATCATTCTTAGAAGGTATCTACAACGTACTGTTCAGATTCCTGATGCAGCCATATTGATGGGAACTTTGGAAAGATATACGAGGATTAGTGGGGGCGGCATTTATGCTCTTGCACGTTTAAGTGGACTTTTCAAAAAAAGCCAGAAACGGAATACTTTTGTATTTAAACTACTCAATAGTTCTATGAAAAAATCATTGAAGAAAAAAGAACCTTCAACTGCCTGGATTGCGTATGATGAATCAGTTGTTCAGGATTATATTGATGATCCGAAGTCAGGATTTATTTATAACAAGCAATTCTATAATTCTTTTTTCAAAGCTTTGATTGAAGTGAATAAAGCCGATAACATCAAACGTTCAGCAAATATTCCTACACTCTTTATTTCGGGTGAAGATGATCCATTATCAAAAAATATGGAAGCTATCAAAGAACTAAAAGACTTATATGAATCTTTGATTACGGATTTCAATGCGACACTTATTACAGTGCCCAATGCCAGACATGAAGTCTTGAATGAAGCGAATAAACAAGAGACTTTCGAAAAAATCTTAAAATGGATTGACGAAACATTAAGCAGTTGAGCAACGAAAGGAGTCACACTCTATGGAAGAGAATCCAAATTTACTACTGTATCCCAAAGAACATCTTAAATGCATGGGACGGGTTTTTAAGCAGTATCGAAAAGAGTCTGGATTTTCTATACGTGATGTGGCCAAAACAGCCAAAATATCTCACACGATAGTGTTTGATATTGAACAGGGTAAAGTGACCCCAAATTCTTCTACCCTCTCCGAATTGTTCGAAGTACTTGGGATACCTTTTTATGATGATCCAGATATTTTATGGCCATTAAGGGATATAACAATTGAAATGTTCTATTCGTTTCATCATAAAGAAGAAGAAAAAGTTGAAATGTATTATCAAAGCCTTTTACGGGGCGAGAAAATCTTGATGCATTCTGCTTTGTTACCCCATTTTCTATTCGCAAAAGCGATTTACGAAGTTGAATTTACAGATAAAGATGCTACGAGTACCCTTGATGAGTTGGAGTATTTTAGTGATTATTTCATGCCAATTCAAAAACAGGGATTAATCATGCTAAAGGGCATCAATGAATTCAATAATACAAATCTGAGCAAAGCATTCAACTTACTCAATAAGGCAGGAAAGATGGATGTCTTTTCAGATATTACAAATCTTTCTCGTTATTATCAGGCATTTACAGCCGATAAGTTATTTAAAAAAGAACTTTCACTTTATTATGCTTTCATTGTGTCGGAGCACTATTCAGAAAATAACAACTTTAAAAGAAAAATCGATATAGACATACTTCAGGCAAAGAATATGATAGAGCTTGGAAATTATCAAGAAGCAAAAGAATATCTGAATAGCATACACTATGCTATTACCAACTTCAATAACATGCATGGAGATAAGGACTGGTTATTGAATTTATATGCTTATCTTCTCTATATGCAAAAAGACTATCAAACTGCACTCTATTATGCCGATCAGGTTGAAAATCAGAATAATCTTATCAAGCATCTTGTGTATTCCATTTTATTTACACGCATGGATAAAAAGACAAAGGCAAAAAGAAGCCTTGATTTTTTAATGAATGCAAAGACGGCTTCAACACCGATCTATCAGTCAATCGCTGTCATTCTAGCGGAAAATGCCGGGTATGAAATTAATGAGAACACTATGCTAAAAGCAATTGATACTGTTCTTACGCATCCTTATGAAATTAAAACAACTTACATTCACTCTTTCACCAATGAACTTATAATAAAATATTATGAGAATAAAGGAGATTTGAACAAGGCATTAGAAGTTGCTAAAAGAATGCTTTATTTCTACAGTGTCAACAATATAGATGAAACAAAAATAGAATAAAAACACTTAAAGGTTTAATTTTATATTTTGTAAACTAACACTCATGACTTGTATGTTTTTTATTTTTGTTGCATAATTATAATTGCATCAGGTGGATTAAGGACAGGGAAGGGATTTTTTCCACACTTGCACCAAACAGGCTCCTTTTTATTTTTTTTAAAGCTGTCAAGTTAAACTTGGCGGTTTTTTTTTATTTGTTTTTAGCGACTTTTTATAATTTTCATCTGTTTAGTATGTTATAATGCACATGATGTAAGCGTTATTAATCATGACGAAAGAAGGGTGTTTATGAAACAAAAAACATTAAGCATGACCGCGATTGTAAAGGATAAACCTGAGAAGGGTTTTACCATTACAAAAAAGACAATCGATACAGATTTGGATCCTAATGAAGTTTTAATCAAAGTACTTTCAACGTCATACTGTGGAACGGATTATCATATATACAAATATGATGCATGGGCAGAAAACCGCTTGAATTTACCTTTGACTGTCGGACATGAACTTGCGGGTGAAGTCATCAAAGTTGGCGATCATGTAGAGGATGTTCATATAGGAGATATTGTAAGTGCAGAAACGCACATCATTTGTGGCGAATGCGAGTTTTGTCTTAAGGGCGAAGGCCATATCTGTGAAAACACTAAAATAATAGGTGTAGATACCGATGGCTGTTTTGCAGGGTACATAAAAATACCCGCAGCAAACTGCTTTATCAATAGTAAAGATGTGAATATTAAACATCTTTCCGTTCAAGAACCCCTTGGTAATGCTGTTCACACCATGACACATTTTGATATCAAGGACAAAGAGGTCGCAGTTGTAGGGACAGGTCCTATCGGTTTGATGGGGATTGATGTGGCCAAGGCCTATGGAGCCAAGAAGATTATCGCCATTGAAGTCAATGCCTACCGTAGAAATCTCGCTAAAGAAATCGGAGCGGATGTGGTCATTGATCCTATAAATGAAGATGTTGTAAAAAGAGTCAAAGAGGAAACCAATCAAAAAGGTGTTGATGTAATAGGTGAATTCAGCGGAAACAAAAGTGCCATTCAAAGTGCATTCAAATATTTGAAACGCGGAGGTGGACTCTCTATGCTCGGCATTCCTTCTGAGAGCATCGAAATCGATATTGCCAACGATGTGGTATTTGCAGGCATTAGTGTTTATGGAGTCGTTGGAAGAAGGATTTATGATACCTGGCACAAAGTCAAGGAACTTATTGACAAGGACTTGTTGCATCTTGATATGATTATTACCCATGAATTTCCACTGAAATCTATCAACAAAGCCAGCGAAATCATGGGTAGTGGGAATAGTGGAAAAATTGTACTTATACCAGAGGAGGAAGATTATGAGTGATAAATTAAAATTCGTGGATGACTTGGTTCAAGGATTAAAAGATGATGGTGTGTACAGACACCTTCCCATCAACTATGGCCCTTGCGACCATGTTATCGATCTCAATGGCAAAAAAGTAGTGAACCTGTCCAGTAATAACTATTTGGGACTTGCCAATCATCCCCGTGTAAAAAGCGCTTCAATCAAAGCCGTTGAAAAATATGGTGTTGGTGCGGGTAGTGTGAGAACCATTGTGGGGAATCAGGATTTGCTTGAAGAGCTGGAAGATGTACTGGCAGAATTCAAGAAAGAGGAAGCTGTCGTGACTTTTCAATCAGGTCTCAATTGCAATATAGGTACCATCCAAGCCATTGCTCAAAAAGGAGATTTAATTGTTAGTGATGCGCTGAATCACGCATCCATCATTGATGGTGTTAAACTTGCCAAGGCAGATAAAGCAGTTTACAAACACAATGACATGGAAGATTTGGAACGCATTCTCGAGGAAAAGCGCGATCAGTATAACAGTGTACTGATTATCACTGATGGTGTATTTTCGATGGATGGAGACATGGCTGATTTGAAATCCATTGTCAAGCTTTCCAAGAAGTATCAGTGCCTGACTTATGTGGATGATGCACATGGCAGCGGTGTGCTTGGTAAAAGTGGAAGAGGAACCGTTGATCATCTTGGATTGCATGGTGAGATAGATTTTATCATAGGGACGCTCAGTAAAGCCATAGGGGTCATAGGAGGCTACGTCGCTACGAAGAAAAATGTTAAAGAATGGCTTCTTCATCGAGCCCGTCCATTATTGTTTTCAACAGCACTTCCTCCAGCGGCTACAGCGGCAACCATTGAGAGTGTCAAAATGTTAATGGAAAGTGAAAAGTATACTGACAAATTATGGGATAATGCTAAATACTTTAAAAACAAACTCGAAACCCTTGGTTTTGATATTGGGCATAGTCAAACACCCATTACACCTGTAATGATAGGGAATGAAGCAAAAACCATGGAATTTTCCAAAACCTTATTGGAAGAAGGCGTGTTCGTTTCTGGAATAGTGTTCCCAACTGTCCCTAAAGGAACAGGAAGATGCAGAGCGATGATTAGTGCCGCACACACTAAAGAGGATCTGGACTTTGCAATTGAAGCTTTTGAAAAGGTTGGAAAAAAACTGAGCGTTATTTAACGCTCAATTTCATTTATGAGACACTATCTGGGTGCAGGAATTTTAGGTTTTTTTGTCCTCTATTTGTTTACGGAAGCGAATATCCATGCCTTTTCACGTCATCCGCTGATTTTAGGTTTATTGGTTATTTTAATGCTTTTTAGCATGCTGTCGATTGGGGTTGTTTTTAACAGAATCGATCGAAAGCATCCAACTTATTCAGTTGTAAGCAAGGCTGCGCTTATGGATTTTACAAGCGTATTCTCAGGCGCGATTCTCACTTACTTGCTTGCGGTGTATCTTAATGTAAATGTTGTGTTGGCAAGTGGCCTTATCGGTACGATTGCAGCTTTGTTTTTGAAACACAACGCCGTAGCAGTTTTTTGTGGGTCTTTTCTGGGAATGAGCAGTCCAGAAATTTTCGAACTTGTTCCGTTTATTCTTGCAGCCTCCTTTGCATCGGTGATTTACATTTTAGCTAAAGATGTCTTTAATGGCTTCGGAGGAAAACTGGGCACGATTGCACTTTCTGGAGTATTTGCCTCTACCATCATTCATGGTGAAGCGTTCTTGGAAGGAAGTTTTTTCAATTTTGAGGAGAGTCTGCTTATTGTCGGATTATCTATATTTGGAGCCTTAGTTTCCAATGTGTTAAATGTAAGGTATGCTCAAGGGGCGGTTTTTGGAAGTGCCTTTGTAGGCGTACTTGCAGGCGGAATACTGCCGTATGTCATTCAAGGAAACGGGCTCATGATGGCGATTGTCATGTTTGGAGCGTCGTTTGTCGGTATGAGCAATCGCACGGTCCTGAAAAACGAAGTGCTTGTAGGGATAAGCGGAATAGTGTTCGGGGTGCTTTTTGTATACACAGCTCATACATTTGGAGGCTTGGGAGGAAAACTGGGAACTCTGGCGCTTTCATCCGTGCTTTCTATTTATGGCGTTTGGCTGTTAGTGAAATCAATCCATAAAGGCGATGAGATAAATGCTTGAAAACAAAGCCAATAAATCTTCAGATTGTATGATTGATACCATCAATGAGCCTGAACATAAAAAAGAGTTCGGGATGATTGTGCGTATGCATCGCATCAAACAGCAATATACATTGAGATCATTAGCTGAGAGAATAAGCATATCTCATGCCTTTTTGCGTAAAATTGAAACAGCTCAAACTTCGATATCGAAAACCATCTATGATTACTTAATCAAGGAACTCCAAATAGCTTTACATTATGATACTCATGATGCCATGCAGTTTAAAGAATTGAATGACGGTTTTTACAAAAGCATTCTATTTTATGATGTAACAAAATCAGAAGCTATCATGGACAAGCTAAAAGCGAATGCCGACCATTATGGGACTTCTTTATGGATGATTGATTTTCTGATTGTGGAACTTGGATATCTCAACTTCATTAGAAATATGGATTATTCAAGGTCTAAACGCCTTTATCGAGACTTAATAAGTATCAAGGATTTGATGAATGACAAACAAAAACAGCTTTTTTTGGTTTTTTCAGGGGCGTATTTCTATCACGTGTCAGATATCGATACAGCTTTGGAGCTATTCAACGAATCCATTGAGACCAATGCCTTGAGCCATATGCATGGGTTGACAGAATACTTGATTGCCAGATGTCATAGTACCAGACACCACTTTTCCAAAGCCAGCAGGCATTTGAATATAGCGCATGCGGTATTCAAAGCCAATAACAACTATTTAAGAACCGCTTATGCAAAATTGATGAAAGATGCTTATGAATTACTGCTTAATAAAAGAGATGATATCAATGAGATTCATGAACAAACAAAAATTTTTACAAGACAATACAAACTTAAGGGTGTACAAAGCAAGGTTGATTTCTTGTTGATGCTTTATTATTACAAAAAGGATTACTTGGATGACGCTTTGAACTTGCTTCAAAAAACCAAGCAAAAAAATACTGGCTATTATTATTACAAGGCCATGATTCATTTAAAACTTGGGAATGAGGATTTGGCATTGAAAGCTATTGAAACAGGACGCAATATTGTAAAAAATCCAATAACGAACACCTTGATTTACAAATATGCTTATGATTTCATTGAAGCGTACTTTGCATCAGACACTTTGCAGTATGAAAAAGCCCTAGAAAACTTCTTTAAGGAAGCGGTTAGGCAAAGGTTTTATCTGGAAAGCAAGGATGCCTACCAGTACTACAACGATCTATTAACCCAAAACCGTAAATATAAAACTGCTTATAATATAACCAGTACTTTTACAGATTTGGCACTTGAAGTCAGACATTGATATGAGTGCATAAAAAAACCGGCACCTATTTATTGGATGTGTTATTCCAATATTGAAGGGCCGGTTTTTAAAAGCTGTTACTGGTTGCTTTTCTTTAATTTTGCAGGCTTGACCTTGCAAGTACCTTTTTCGATACTCCAAAGAATGTAGCCAAGGCCAACAAAGAGTAGCGCTAGCAAAGCGAACTTCCATAACAAGTTTCCATTGGGCAGCACGACAGGCGTGAAAGATATGCCTACCGCTGCGAGGAACGTCACAACGCATGGCGCACATCCAAATGTCAGCAACCCGAATATAAAGGATAAAAATGGTATTCCAGTTGCACCAACAGGTTCGCTCTTAGTCATGTTGAGTTTGATCTGACTGAGTGAAACCATAGTGGCACTTAATGCGGCCATGAGAAGATTGACCAACTGATGAACAATCAATAAGGTTAAGCCCAATGACTCATAGTAGGCACTGATTGAATCATTGCCCAAAATATCCAAACTCAAATAAAGAGCGTACATGATAAACAATATGACACCGAAAATTATTATATTTTTCTTTTTTTTCTGTTCTTCTAGAACTAATTTTAGCATATAAAACACCTCAATATAAGCATAGCATATCACCGAATATTTAAGGGTATGGAACGCACGGGATTCAATTCGCTTCGCAATCTATTCCTTTAGGTCTGATTGTTTGTATGCTGTATGGATTTATTTCGTATAAACTGTGCGTGTGCAAAGAGTGTGCTAAAATAAATTGAAGGAGCGTGTTAAAATGAGTAGCAAAGTTATTATAATCGGAACAGGGTTTGTAGGGATGTCATATGCCTATGCACTCGTTAATCAAGGAACTGTAGAAGAACTTGTGCTGATTGATGTAGATAAAGAGAAAGCCATAGGTGAAGCGATGGATTTGAATCATGGGTTGGCTTTCGGACCCAGAAATATGGCCATAAGAGCTGGAGATTACAGCGAATGCAAAAATGCTGATTTAGTGGTGATTACTGCAGGTGTTGGCCAAAAACCCGGTGAATCAAGACTCAAGCTTTTAAGCCGCAATGCGAGTATCATGAAAGAGATTACTAAAAACATAATGAACGTCGGATTTGACGGACTGATCTTGCTTGCGTCCAATCCTGTCGATATTCTCACCCATGTCGTTCAAAAGGAATCAGGGTTGCCTACAAACAGAGTGTTTGGTAGTGGTACAAGTCTTGATACGGCTCGTTTGCGTTATGAAATTGGAAATCAGATTTCCATTGATGTCAGAAATGTGCATGCCTATATAATGGGTGAGCATGGAGATAGTGAATTCGTTTGCTGGTCCAATGCAAACATAGGTGCCAAACCCTTGAAAGATGTCATCAACAGCATGGACAGCATACAGTTTGAAGACATGGCCCACATTGCTTCGAGGGTGAGAAACGCGGCCGGAGAGATTATTAAACGCAAAAAAGCGTCTTATTATGGTGTAGGGATGGCACTGGTAAGAATTACGTCAGCAATTTTCAATAATGAAAATAGAATTCTACCTTTGTCTGTCTATAACAATGGTGAATATGACTGTGACAACTTATATATCGGATTGCCGGCTGTCATAAACCGTCAAGGCATCCATCATATCGTCAAATTAAGCATGAATGATGAAGAGGATACCAAACTGAAAAATTCCAGCAAGATTTTAAGAGGGCATTTAGAAGGCATTGGCTATTATTGATTGCGTCTTGCTCTTACCCATGTAAAATGCCATAATAACTTATGTGAGGAGGGGCAAACATGAGCGGATACCCAAATTATATAACAGTGGGGAGAAGAGTCTACCTTGTTAGAAGACAAAAAGACATTACCCTTAGAGATTTCTCGAAAATGACGGGTTTGCCTCATACGAGCATCCATAGAATTGAACATGGGAGTGTCCATTCCAAAGAAGCCACATTGCATAAACTTCTGGATACACTTGATATAACGGTCCTCACAGATGTGAAACTTGAGAGTCAGTTTGATTCGATTTATCAGGAAATCTTTCCCACTATGCTATATTATGACTATGCCAAGGCCAAGGAACTTGCGAAACCATTGGTTGAGAATGAGGCTTTTTATCTTAGAAGTTCTCGGTTTTTGGAATTCCACCTCATCATGTTCATGGTGGGTGTATACACACAATACCAATGGGATAAAATTGATTACTATTATGAAGCATGCGCCATTATGGAACCTTTTTACGGGGTTGAAAGAAGAGAATGGTTTCATATGATGAAGGCGATCTATCTTCAAAAGAAAAACAGAGACAGTGAAGCCTTGTCCTTTATCAATCATTTGCTAAGTTCGATGAACAATACCCATTACAAAGCCATGCTCTATTATCTGAAAGGGGTCATATTTCTTTCGGATTATACTCAATACAACAAAGTGCTTGATAATATGAACCATTCACAAAAACTGTTTGAAGAGCATTCAAGTTTCAGAAGAAGCAATCATGTTAAAGCCGTTAAACAAAGAGCTTACATATACCTTTATAGATTTGACGATTTTTTGACCTCTTTTGCTCAAAGCATTACGTATGCCCAACAAAAAGGGGATTTTGAACTCTATTACTACATTCATTTGAATAAAGCGATATATCACAATATCATCGGCGAGTATGAGGCGGCTTTGAACAATGTTGGACTTTGCAGGCTACGTACTGAAATCTATTATTTGAACAGAATTTATTCCTTATACAAACTGTTTAGGGATGATGAAGCTTACGCGGAGATTCTCAACTTTAAAAAGGCGGAGCTTGATCTCTTAAGTCCGCTTGTAAAATCCTTTATAGAACTCGTGGAAATGGGCCTTGAGGATGATAAAAGCGATGCCTATATGCAAGCCTCAATGAAATTTGTAGACAGTGCCATTGAAGAAAAAGACTATATATTAATCAAAGCCGGTGTCTCGTTGTTGACACGCGTGCTTAAAATGAGAAGAAGGTACAAAGAAGCCTACCAGTATTCTGCGAAAATGCTTGAAATCATTGAAAATATCAATTGAAAAGTGAGGTGTCTTATGAAAAGTTATCGAAAAGTTCTGACATTCAACACAAAAACCAGAAGAGCCTTCATAAACATTACGGATACTGTCAACGATGCTTTGGGTGACAGTGGCATTCAAGAAGGTTTCGTCCTCGTCAACCCCATGCACATTACTGCCAGCGTCTTTATCAATGATGATGAATCGGGCCTGCATCAGGACTATGAAGATTTTCTTGAGAGAGTCGCTCCCGAAAAACCTCATGATCAATACTCCCATAATACGTTTGAAGACAATGCCGATGCCCATATCAAAAGACAGATTATGGGACGAGAAGTAGTTGTGGCTATTACAAAAGGGCGTCTTGATTTCGGGCCCTGGGAACAAATCTTTTATGGTGAATTCGATGGAAGACGCGACAAATCGGTACTGATCAAAATCATCGGAGAGTAGTGTAAACCATGCTTTTTAAAAGTCTTTATGCACTTGCAACCATTCTATTGGTGTTCAATACAATCATGTTGAGTCATGATTTGCACTATGGAACATCGCAAAATAAGAAAAAATCATTGAAAAAATCGCTTTTGAATAGAGGTGCGTTTCTAGCGATTTTTTTGTTATGGCCTTTTTATCTGTTTAATTACCTAACCCTTGATACTTTAATGGTAAGTTTGGGTGGACTGGGGTTTTATTATGGGGGGGTTACACTCATTTATGGTGAATCTATGAAATCCTCCATTTTGAATATACTAAAAACATTTTTAGGAATAGGTTTGGGACTGTTTGCGCTATACCTTTATTTCAGTGTGCTTTCTCCCATACTTTTAAGCGTTTTGATAAGCGTGTTTTTGGTGCTTTTCTTAGTGGTATTTGATCGTTTCCATCCCCGAATACTTAAAAGACTGTTTAGAGTAGTCCCCTATCTTCATAACTCGGATGAAGGGTTTATAAACGATAAGAATATTCATGAACAAGTTCACATGATTGAGATTGACGGGTTCAAATCCATGAAGAACGCGATGATAGTCGGTGTGTTCAAACCCCTCCGAGTGTACGTGTCCAAAGCCATGCTTGAGTCCATGAAACACGATGAGGTAATGGGGGTGATCGCGCATGAAGTAGGGCATGTAAAGAAAAACCACCTCAAGCTAAGAATGATTCTGGGTCTATTTAGCATCATGAGTCTGTTTTTTGTTGGAATCCTTGTATTCAACTTTGAAAGCAGACCGTTGTTTGATTATACAATTTTCGTTTTGGCGATGATTATTCTTGGAACGCTATATAGAAGTCTTTTTGCCCTTTTATTGCAAAAGCAGGAATTTGAAGCGGATGCGTATACCAAACTTATAGGACAATCCGAAAATCTTATAGCGGCTCTGAATAAACTCAAGAAGGGTGAACCAAAAGTCCACAATTCCTTATTTCACTTGTTACGGGCGTCTCACCCACCCACACAAGTCAGAATTGAAAGATTAAAGGAAATGCAATAAAAAAGACCGACTCAATTTTGCTAATTGAAATCAGTCTTTTTTTTATGGTTAGGACAAAGCTTTCGCGATATCTTCTCTGAGCTTTTCTGGTTTCTTTGTGGGGGCGTAGCGCTTTATGACGTTCCCATCTCGGTCAATTAGGAATTTGGTAAAATTCCACTTGATTTTGGACCCCATTAAGCCGGCTTTCTGTTTTTTAAGGTATTTGAAGATTGGGTGCGTGTTTGGTCCGTTCACGGCTATCTTTTCAAATAGCGGGAATGTGACTCCAAAATTGAGCTTGCAGGTTTGTTCCACGCTTTCACTGTCATCAGGCTCTTGGTTTTTGAACTGGTTGGATGGGAAACCAAGAACCACAAAACCTTCTGATTTATAGTCCTGGTACAATTGTTCAAGACCGTCAAACTGACCTGCCAGTCCACACTTGGTTGCTGTGTTGACTACCAGTACGACTTTGTCTTTGTATTCACTCATGCTTACTGATTCGCCGTTAGGCTTGTTTGCATCAAATTGAAAAAATCCCATGGTGTCACCTCTTTTATTTTTGTTTGCCAAACGTTTTTTCCCAATCGGATAAGAAGGCTTCGATGCCCTTGTCCGTCAATGGGTGTTTGATGGCTTTTTCGAATACTGCATACGGTACGGTAGCTATATGGGCCCCGACTCTAGCGGAATCGAGTAGTTGTCTTGGGTTTCTAATGCTTGCACTGATGATTTCGGTGTCAAGATCATAGGTATCGAAAATGGATCGTATATCCGCTACCACTTCAATACCATCATGCAGTGTATCATCAAGTCGGCCTACGAAAGGTGATACGTAAGTGGCTCCAGCCAAAGCTGCAAACAATGCCTGGTTGGCACTGAATACCAGTGTAACATTGGTTTTTATGCCTTCACTCGAGAGTTTTTTTACGGCTTTTAGTCCTTCGTCGGTCATTGGTATTTTAACGACCATATTCGGATGAATTTTGGCAACTTCACGGCCTTCTTTGATCATGCCTTCAGCCTCAGTGCTGATTACTTCACCACTGATAGGTCCGTCAACGATGTTGGTGATTTCTTCAATGACTTCCTTGAAATCACGGCCTTCCTTGGCAATGAGCGTAGGGTTCGTGGTCACACCACTAATGATACCCAGACTTGCGATTTCACGAATGTGTTCGACATTGGCGGTGTCAATAAATAGCTTCATAATACTTCCTCCTCATTTTTGGGTTCTTCTGAATCTGGTGTTTTGAATTCGATTGGTTTGGCGTTTTCCAGACTTGGTTTGGTTTTACTTGGGAATAATATGCCATCCAAGTGATCCAGTTCGTGCTGGAAAACGACGGCTATAAAGCCTCTAAGGCGTAACCGTTTCTTTTCCAAAGTACGGGTTTCAGGATCGAAAAGATGGGTTTCCACAGTCACTTTTTGATGTCTTGGTACAACTCCATCGACTTCCCTGTCAACACTCAGACAACCTTCACCACCAGGAAGGTAGGTGGTTTGAACTGAATGACTGACGATTTTAGGGTTGACCATCAAGTAGTCATGAAGCGTTTCAAACTTCTCATCAAGGGTGTTGATTGCGAGCATTCTTTTGGAAATGTTAATCTGTGGAGCCGCAAGTCCTACGCCTTCTCGGAGCTCATACTGTTCACGGATAGCTTCATCCTGTGAATTTAAGAGAAACTGACGCATCTCCGTCAATGTATTCATCATTTCCTCGTCAAGAGGAAGTTTCAAAGGGTCCGCAACTGTTTCAAGTGTGGGATGCCCTTCTCTGATAATATCTTTCATGGTTAGCATGCTTTTCACCTCGACTTCATTATATCAAAATTATTCATAAAAATCATCAAAGGGGCATATTTATTCGATATGGCAATCGATAGCCCTTTTACAGCGTATTTATGAATACTAAAACGTTTTCAGTAAAGCTTATCTATTGAGTGAAACCTATTTTCAAAGTATAATGAGAAATGAAAAATTATATTCATTGGAGGCAACTATGAAACCGATCAAAAAAATTGGAGTATTAACCGGTGGCGGAGATTGCAGTGGACTCAACGCTGTTATCAATGGCATCACCAAAACAGCCGTATACAAATATAACATTGAAGTTATTGGCTACTTGCGTGGCTACAACGGACTTTATCATAATGATTTCATTCGCTTGGACAGAGACAGAGTTTCTGGCATCATGCACCAAGGTGGCACCATTTTGAAATCATCGAACAAGGATAATTTATTCAACTACGCAACCAAGAAGGAAGATGGAAGCTATGAGTACAACGACGTCAGTGACGTTGCTATGGAAAATATGCGCAAAGAAGGCGTAGATGCGTTAATTGTCATTGGCGGAGACGGAACACTTACTAGTGCAAGAGACTTTCATCGCAAAGGACTCCCTGTCATAGGTGTCCCCAAAACGATTGACAATGATTTACCTGCGACTGATGTGACCTTTGGATACAACACATCTTTAGAAACCATTACGGAATCACTTGACAAGATTCATACGACTGCTTATTCACACGACCGTGTGATGGTTGTTGAAGTCATGGGTCGCCATACTGGCTGGCTAGCGATTGAAGGCGGCATTTCAGGCAGTGCCGATGCTATTTTGATTCCCGAGATTCCTTATGATTTGAATAAAATTGCAGAAAAAGTACGTGAACGCGATGCTGAGGGAAGACATTTCTCAGTGGTTGTGGTGAGTGAAGGAGCCAAAGAAAAAGGTGGCGGTGTCCACGTCCGTGAAACGGTCGAAGATTCTGCGGATTCCATGCGTCTTGGGGGCGTTGGTAAAGTGGTTACTGACAAACTCCAAGAACTCATTCCTGAACACGAAGTACGCTATACCAACCTTGCGTATCTTCAACGTGGTGGTACAACATCACAATTTGACCGTGTCCTTGGCTTAAGATTTGGCACCTCTGCTGTAGACCTTCTTATGCAAGGTGGCGGTGGCAAAATGGTACGTTACCGCGGCCGAGACATCACCCATGTGGATTTGGAAGAAGTCGTAGGCGGGGGTCATGTTGGTGAAACCAGTGAAGGTGGCGCCAAAAATGTAGATCCAAACGGCCAAATGGTCCGTTCAGCCAAAGCGATTGGAATCAGTTTCGGTGACTGATACACTAACATACCCATTGGATTTTGAGCAATATTCGATTGATGAAATCGAATCACTGGTTGACTTTCTTGCCATGATTGAAGCTTACCATGAAACTTCAAGCAGAGTATCCACTCAGACACTCATTGAGAAGCATCAAATATTTCAATCGATTTTGAACAATAAGTCCGAGGAGAAGCGAATCGATCGACAATTCAAGAAACAGACCGGAATTTCCATCTACCGGACCATGCAGTCTCTTAAATAACAAAAGCCTCCAAAAACGGAGGCTTTTACTATTTACAGGGTTACATATCCTGAATCGATGATGGATTTGAGTGCTTGAATGACCAAATCTATTTCCTTTTTGGATTCATGATGCGAGAGTGAGAAGCGGATTGATCCCTCTATATAATCACTTGGGACCGCTATTGCCCTGAGTACATGGGATACACGTACGGTATCTTCATGACAGGCACTGCCCTGTGAAACACATATGCCCTTTTGATTCAGCTCAAATGCCAGTTGTCCGCCATTGACATTTTTGAATCCTATGTTTATGACATTATGAAGCCTTTGTGTATTTTCATAGGATGGACCGTTGACTTTGAAGTCCAATCCGGATTCATCAAGACGTTTCAAAAAGTAATGACCCAATGTCTTGATGGCGGCTTCTTGAGCATCGAGGTTTGATACGGTAGCTGTCAAAGCGGTATTCATAGCCACGATATTGGCCAGGTTTTCAGTTCCTGCACGTTTTCTGAACTCCTGGTGCCCCCCATGAATGAGTGAATCAAAAAGGGTTTTATCCTTGAAATAGAGGAGCCCCGTCCCACGGGGACCGAAGAACTTATGGGCCGAAAAACTAGCGAAATCAACGCCGGATTTTTCAAGTTCTACCGCCATATGAGGGACGGTTTGAACCATGTCAAGGTGAAGCAGTGCAGTGTATTTGCTGGTGAGTTTTCTTAAGGCTTCAATGTCTTGCAAAGTCCCAATTTCGTTGTTGGCATGAATAAGACTAACCAGAGAAACATCATGAGTTTTCAAAAGCTCTTCCAGCTCTTTCAAATCCACAAACCCTTCTTTATCAACGGAACAGAATTTGACGTTCGCACCAAGGGTTTTCAGATATTTTACACTCTCGCCCGTAGCCGCATGTTCAACCTTGGATGTGACAATGGTTTTGGAGGTGTTTTTTTGGTAAACCCCTTTGATGACAGTATTGCTGGCTTCACTGCCTGAACCCGTAAAAATCAGATTCTTATGTGAAGTTCCCAACAAAGCCGCAATGTTTTTTTTAGCCGTATTATACTTTTTTTTAGATTCTATACCGAGTGTATGGATGCTTGAAGGGTTGCCGGGAAACTGATCAAGTGCATTGACAAGCGCCTTTTTTGCGGTGTCACTGATGGGCGTCGTGGCAGCATAATCTAGATAAATCATTGAATTCACCCTTTCAGTTCAATCGTTGTGTCATCGGGTGCATCAATGAAATAAAGTGCATCCTTGTGAGAACTCAGTTGAATTTGGGATGCATTTTCTTGCTTGAAAACGGATAGCAGCATCTGTGTGAATTCACGTGCAATATGGGATTGGTGAATAATACAAGGATCCTCGTCATCAAAAAGCTCAAGACTTTTTTCTTTGACGGCTTTTTCCTTGAAAGGAAGATTGATGGGATTGCCTTTGAAAATTACCGCGTCATTGTGCGTCATAATGATTTTTTGTTTCATAGTAGCAACTCCTTTATATTATTGAGATATCGAATATTAGAAACACAAAATATAGCGCCATTAGTATAAAGAAGAGACTGGTCAACAGTTTTATGAGTGGTAGTTTTTCTCTGAAGAAATCAGATACACCCATTACGTTTTTGGACATGACGGCGATGATGGCAATTATGATTAACGGTAAAATGAACATCAGATTGAATACAAGCAGATACAGTGTTCCCACCAAGGGTTCACTTGTCCGGATGCTTAGAAGAATCATAAGATAAATCTGACCTGTACACGCAGCTTCTGTAATGCCTATTACTATCCCTATTATAAACGGAATTATGCCTATATATAAGATGCGCTTCGTTGAATTTTCTTCTGTCTCGATGATGGCTGAAAAACGTTTCATCAGATTTTGGTTCCAACGTTTGATACTGCTTGGAAGCTGATTTTTGACTTTTCCATACTCTTCATTCCTTGTAACAAGAAAATCTCTAAAAGTCAAAATGAATAAAATAAACGCAAGAAGCGCGAAAATGGCGTAAATGATATGTGAAAATGTGTTGAGTGTACTTTGGAATGCACTCATGACCCAAAACAGCCCTACTCCGATAGTGAAATAGGTGATGAATATTCCGAGAATATAGGAAGTCGCCACAAATATCAGTGTTTTGGTGTTTTTTAAAAATCCAATCATGGAAATGAACATCAGAAGCATCGCAATGGCACAAGGGTTGATGCCGTCTAGAAGTCCGGCACCGATCACACGCAGCAGTCCACCCAGACCTTCCAAGGATTGAAACCCATCAGGTACATCGAGTAAAGGGACGCTGGCTTCAGTCTGCAAATCATCATTTTCATAAGCGGCAATGATGGTATTTGCACTGGAGTAGTAGGTCTCTCCTGCAAACATCAAAGGCGTATAGCGCTCGTCTTCAGGCACATCATAGGTTTCATTGAAGGCAAGAAAACGTTTCGCTTCATCTTCATCACCCGTATTGTATTTAATGATGTTAATTCCTTCGTTTTCAAGCCCATCGACAACCCCGGCCTGTTCAACTTCCAGGCAGCCTCCACACTGTGGATGATAAAAATAGACAACCGTAGGTTCATGGTCATCCGCGCCAAGATTCTGAAAGGGAAAAACACTGCTTAAAAGCAATGCAAAGACAAAAAACAATTTAAGTATATATTTCATAAGGTTTAATCTCCGTAAGTGTGAATATTTTGCTCTTTCATTATAGAGTCGTTCAGTTCGGATGTCAAACTATCCAGTCACTTGATTGAATAAAACAAAGTCACTATCCTGTTTTTAAAAGAAGGGCCTTATATGGTATAATATTGTAGGTGATAACATGGATCAGACAAAAATTGAACTGGCCTATGAGCTGGTTGATGAAATAAAAACATCTGAAGATTATAAACGCTATCTTGATGCATTGAACAAAGTGGAAACAAATCCTGAAGTTCAGAGGCTTTCGAAACACTTCAAGGAAGCTGAAGAAAAATACAATGAAGCGAAACAATATGGAGTACACCATCCAGATCTGAAACAAAGACAGCGTCAGTTTCAGGAAACGAAAAAAATTCTTTTTGAACATCCGGATGTCCAAGACTACAAGGTCCGTGAAAAGACTTTGCAGCAAAAATTGGATACTGTTGCATCAAAGCTTGCCAGCAGTATTTCAAAAAGAATCAAAGTCAATTACAATTCGGGCTTGCCACAGATTGGAGGCACATCATGCAAAGTCGAAAAAGCTTAATCGTGTATTTCAAGAGTCCCAAAGTACTTAAGAAACTCAAGACTATGGGTAATCTGACCTATTACCATAAAAAAAGAAAGTACGCCGTGCTTTATGTTGATGGGGACAAGGTGGATACCCTCATTGCGGATATGAAGAAGCTTCATCATGTCAAATATGCTGAACTGTCTCGACTCGACGACTCACCCTATATGCCTGAGGACCTTGAAAATCTGGGCGAAGCGCCTCAAGAAAGTGAATCATCAGAGGAAACTGAAGTTGATTCTCAAGAAGTGTCAAGTGAAAAAGCTTGACAATGATTTCGGTCTTTGTTAAACTAACCTAGATTGAAATTAAAGGAGGTAACATTTATGGTTAAAATGCGTTTACAACGTTTCGGAAAAACAAATCAACCTTACTATAGAATCGTCGTAGCAGATTCTAGACGTGCCCGTGATGGGAAATACTTGGAGGTTCTTGGGTCATATCTTCCAACAAAAGAAGATGACAAACAAGTTGAAATCAATGAGGAACGTGCACTTGTTTGGCTTTCTTATGGAGCTCAACCTACAAGCACAGTTAGAAATCTACTCAGCAAACAAGGTGTAATGGAGAAATTCCACAATCAAAAAAACGCTAAATAAGGGGCGCTAAAATATGGCTATTGATTATGAAAAGCTTATTGCGGACCTGGTAAGGCCTCTTGTTATACATGCAGACGATGTTGCAGTACAAAAAATCGCTGATGATGATGACAAAATGACGATGCAGGTTCTCGTACATAACGATGACCTGGGCCGGGTCATAGGCAAAAATGGTCGTATCGCAAATGCTATAAGGACTATCGCCTATGCGAGCGCATCCCGCGAGCACAAGAAAATAACCATCAATATTGATGCGTTTTGATGACAATCTCCTTTGAAGTTTTAACTTTTAAGGAGATTTTTTCAACTAAATTATTATTGGAATCAGGAGGCAATCATGGAATCTTTGCGTGTTGAAAACATCACAAAAACATTTGATTTATCCAGAAAACAACGCAAGCTTCAGCAAACCAACAGTAAAAGAAAGGTTGCGGTTGATGGTCTCTCCTTTGAAGCCAGACCCGGTGAAATTTATGGGCTTCTGGGTCCAAATGGAGCGGGAAAGACGACGACCCTCAGATGCATTTCCACGTTGATATCACCTGATGATGGGGATATCACGGTGAATGGAATGAGTGTCAAGGAAGCCAGCATCAACGTGCGTCATGATATTGCCTTCTTAACGACTGAATTGAAACTTGACGAGCACTTCACTCCTAATTATCTTTTTGATTATTTTGCCGATTTGCACGGTCTGGACACTCAAACGAAAAAACAGAGGAAAGCCCTCTTTTTCAAACGGTTTGGCATTGACAAGTTCGCCGAAGTCAAGGTGGCGGATCTTTCAAGTGGAATGAAACAAAAGACATCTCTGGCGATTGCCCTTGTACACGATCCTGGTACTGTGGTTTTTGATGAACCCACCACGGGCCTTGATGTTTTGACAGCGAAGACCGTGACCGATTACCTACTGGAATTAAGAGATCAGGGAAAGGTCGTAGTGATATCCACACATATACTCAGTGTGGTAGAGAAGATCTGTGATCGCGTTGGGATCATAGTCGATGGAAAAATAAGGGTATCCGATACCTTGGACAATGTGCGTGCGCTTAGCCATGACAACTCCCTTGAAGGCATATTTTTCGACATCATGAGAGAAAGTGGTGAAGACGATGCGTGATATATGGACTGTATTCAGAAAAGAAGTCTATAGAGTCTTCAGTGACAAACGTCTCATTTTAAGTATTTTTATTCTTCCAGGTCTCAGTATTTTCCTGATTTACACGTTGATGGGTGAATTTCTCGGAGACATGGAAGACGATCTTCAAAGCCACGAATCCATTATCTATGAAGCCAACATGCCGACCTCGGTGAAAAACCAGATAGCGTCCACATATACCGTGGAATTTCACGATGCAAAGGGTATGGAAGAGACATCCTTAAAAGACAATGTGCAGGAAGGCGAATACGATCTTGTCATTCTTTTTGAGGAGAATTTCGAATCGAAAATAGCCAACTATGACACACAATCCCCGCCTGATTTGGAAATTTTTTTCAACGAAGGGGAACAGAATTCAACAAAAGCTTATAACGAAGTGACTGATGTGTTGAATCAATACCAGCAAACCATCATTCAAAACAGACTTGAGAACCCACAGGACTACTTGGTTTATGAACTGGAAACACAGAGTATTGTGGATGAACAGAATGTGATTGCTCAAGGCATCGCGATGATGATGCCCATGCTTATCATCATCTTTTTGTTCACCGGAGCGATGAGCATCGGTCCTGACGCCATAGCCGGTGAAAAGGAAAGAGGCACCATCGCGACGTTGCTGGTAAGGCCAATCAAAAGAAGATCCATTGCGTTTGGCAAGGTAGCCTCGCTTTCACTGCTTTCGCTTTTGAGTGCGCTTTCTTCTTTTGTAGGGATTCTCCTGAGTCTTCCCAAACTCATGCAACTTGATGATTCGATGCCGGATGTATCGATTTATACCCTCCAGGATTACTCTGCGATTCTACTTGTCCTTCTTACTACGGTCATCTTCGTAGTGGGGCTTGTTTCCATTATCAGTGCTTACGCGAAAACCATCAAGGAAGCTTCCATGCTTATCATGCCGGTATACTTTCTTGCTATTATCGTAGGCATGATGAATTCCTTCGGTGCGAATGTCAATCAGGAAACCTGGGTGCATCTGATACCGATTTATGGACAAATCAACATACTTGCAGGTATCTTGACGTTTGATTACACCATTTTGAATCTGGTTGTTACGATGATTTCAAGTGTGTTGTATACACTTGGCTTCGTAGTGCTTCTCAATTACATGTTCAGCAGTGAAAAGATTATGTTTAATCGATAAGGATGATTATATGACCCCCATCGTAATAGGAACCATTAAAAAGCCACACGGCGTCAAAGGCAGTGTGCGTATCAAAAGCGAGACCGATTTCGTTGAAGAACGCTTCAAGGAAGGCACTACGCTTTATTTAAGGTGTAAAGACACCTTGGAAGAAGTTACTCTTGAAACCGTAGGCAACGGCACAGAGTCCATCGTAATCAAGTTCGAAGGTGTGGACACCTATGAAGCTGCGGACCGCCTTAGAAACTGTACGCTTGAAATTGACAGTGATGACAGACCGGCTTTGGAAGAAGACGCTTTTTATTATGATGAACTGATTGGCTATGAAGTCCATTATGATGGTCTTGCAATCGGGACTGTCAAGGAAGTGCTGGACATGCCTCAAGGCGCGATGCTTAGAATCAAAAGGCAAAATGAAAAAGACTTGCTTGTGCCATTCATGAAACATTTCATTAAAGCCATTGATGAGTTCAAGCACAGTATGACACTGAATGATATAGAGGGATTGCTATGAGAATCGATGTATTGACACTTTTTCCACAAATGATAGAACCCGTCTTGAAACATTCCATATTGAAACGTGCTCAGGAAGACAAACACGTGGATATTCGAATACACGATTTTCGTGACTACAGCGAAGACAAGCATATGCGTGTAGATGATACTCCCTATGGTGGAGGGGCGGGCATGGTGTTGAAAGCTCAACCCGTGGTCGATACCCTACGGTCCATTGAAAACAGTGATCACGCTCTCAAGATACTGATGACACCGCAAGGCAAGCCCTATACCCATGAAAGGGCGCAAACCCTAATCAAAAATGATCATCTCATTATACTTTGCGGACATTATGAAGGCTTTGACGAACGTATCAGAGCGTATTTTGATATTGAAATTTCCATTGGGGATTTCGTGCTTACAGGGGGAGAGATTGCGGCCCTTGCCTTGATTGATTCTGTGGTCCGACTATTGCCTGATGTACTGCACAACAGCGAATCGAACAAGGATGATTCATTTGCGAGTGGACTTCTTGAATACCCACAATACACGAGACCTCGTATTTTTGAAGGCAACAGCGTACCCGATGTGTTGCTCTCTGGTCATCATGAAAACATTGAAGCATGGCGCCGGGAGAAGGCACTTGAACGCACCAAGGAACGCAGACCCGATTTATACGAAAAATATATTAAAAAACAGGATAAATAGTTGCGATAAAGCATTCGATATGCTATAATTATTCGCGCTGTCAACAAATGTCTGTTCCGCTGGAATAAGCTTCTAAGAGCAGGACAATTCAAATAGTCAAGGAGTGATTCCAATGTCACAGCAACTTATCAGCGAAATTACCAATGAGTACCTGAAAAACGATGTGCCCGACTTTCGTCCGGGTGACAAAGTAAGAGTTTCAGTACGTATCAAGGAAAAAACCCGTGAACGTACACAAAACTTTGAAGGACTTGTAATCAAACGCCAAGGATCCGGTATCGGTGAAACATTCACTGTACGTAAAGTGTCTTTTGGTGTGGGTATCGAACGTACATTCCCTATTCATGCACCGACCATTGAAGGTATTACGGTCATCAGAAAAGGTAAAGTTCGTCGCGCTAAATTGCATTACATTCGTGGACTTTCTGCGAAACAAGCACGCATCAAAGAACGTCGATAAGTATTCGATAAAAAAGCCTTTTCGAAGGCTTTTTTTAACGAAACATATCGCTTGCATAAAATAATGCAAATCGTATTGAAAACATTTTCATAAAATGATATAATTACGTAAAGTAGAAAGTAGGTGGTTTCATGAGTAAAGCGACAATTTACGACGTCGCAGGCGCAGCCCGCGTCTCACTAGCAACCGTATCTCGTGCTATCAACAACCCAGAAAAAGTAAAACCGGAAACCAGAGAAAGAGTTTTGAAAGTCATCGAAGAGCTTGGGTACAAGCCCAATGCCTTTGCAAGAGGGCTCGCAAGCCGGAAATCAACAACTGTAGCCGTACTTGTACCGGATATGAGTCGTGCTTCCATTGCTGAGATGATGAATGGGATTGCCGATATTGCAAGAGTGTACAAGTATTCTATTCTGCTTTATATTTTGGATAATGAAGAT
>JAGYML010000016.1 GCA_018400615.1 bacterium
TGAACATTCTACCACCCTATCTCCCTAATTTACTGACCTTATTATACAACACTGAGTGGCCTTTGACAAAGTCAAACTGCATTATTGAGTAATTCACTCGATATATGGTATAATAAGTATCATTCAATTTATCTCAAAGGACGTGATGACATGCGCAATCAAAAAGGGTTCTCATTGCTGGAATTGATGGCTGTGATTATACTTGCGACAACGGTCTTGGTACCGATGCTTTCTGGACTGATCGGAAATTTCGAGGTCAACAAGCGTATGCATACACGCAAGGCTGCGAGTTCAATCACACTGACGACAATCAGTGCAATGGACAAAGTATATTTTGATAATTTTGCAAATGCTTATATACTGAGACCGCTCACAGAAGAACCCATCGTTGAAATCACCCAGGAGGACTGTCCCGATTTTACGGAAAACGAACCCTCGGATTATTTCGTAATGGATTCAAATGCGGTGTGCGACATGATTTTCACGCAACAATGGAACAGTATTCAATTCAATGAACCCGGAACATTCAGAATCTATTTATACCCCTACTATCTTAGTGAATCTCAAATTAACGACATCCTTGCACTTGAAGATATTCCAGAACGCGTTCTCAGTGAAGTTGATTCCATTAATCCAACTGATCCTGACACGACGGATGAGGACGTTTTCAGGGTCACAGTATGGATTCAATATGATCAGGAAACCGAACAGGACATTGTATCAAGTGGAGTGATTACCCGTGAATAAAGGAAATGCCGGCTGTTTGAAAAACCGCCGCGGGCTTACCCTTGTCGAAATGCTTATCTCAATTGGTGTTGGCAGTGTAGTCATTGCGATGCTCATGAGCATTCTCTCATCCTCACTGCTTACCAAAAACCTTGCCGACCATGAAAACAAACTTTTGAATGAATCCTATTCCATCAGCGAATATATCCAGCAAAGGGTGTTCGATCTCGGTGTCCGTTCAATCGAAGATATTTCACCTGAAACTTCGGAAAACACATCAATCAGTACAAATCCCGACATCGCTGATGATCAGACTATCCGAATGAATCACGAATACGATATCGTCCAGTCGACTGAAACCGGCGTTGTGTACAGAAATTATGAAAACGCAGAGTCATTCATACTTCACTACGACAGTTCCGACCAATCGTTGCATTACGGACCGGCATCGGAATTCGATACGTTCAATTATGTGTTCATAAACCCCGATGACACAAGAATCAACAGTTCAAATGTGACCGTGGACAATATTACGTCCATTGACTATACTTGTATCGCTGAATCCGTATTTGACAATGAAAGTGATTTAAATGATGGTGAAACTGCTGTACCTAAATGTTCAAGTGCCATCATCGAAGTGAATATCACCCTTAATTTTCGCATCAATGATGATCCTTTGTTCAAACCGATGCGTTTTGAAACAACCATTATTTTCTAATAAGGAGGTCCTGAAATGTTAAAAAATCAAAAAGGGAGTGTCATGAGCGTTGCATTTGTGATTATTGCCCTGCTTTCCTTTTCGCTCACGTCACTCACAGCCTACACGTTCAGAACGGCGGAAAACACCAATCGCATCGTGGAGTCCACCTCGAATGATGCAAGGGCTAAAAGACTTGTAGACGAAGCTATGACGCGCATGAGAAGAGAGATAACCAATCTCGTCGAAACCGAAGGTATTGAAACCTTCCGGGAATTCGATACTAACTATGAAGACGTGACCATTTGGGAGAGAATTGAAGGCGAACTCGATGGTATTTCAATCGAGCTGGCTGAGGATCGTTATGATTCGGAGTACATTCCAATTGGAGTTCACCCGAGGGCCTACCGCATATCCTATCCTCTTGAAGAGGGGGGCGCAAAAGAAGTTGTTCGTTACCTCTACTTCTCAGACTACGGCGTTCAGTTTGAACAATTCAACGCTTTCAACTACTCCATGGGCAGTAATGAGGCTGTTGCGTTGAATGGGGGAAACTACCTTGAATCCACTACCATTTATGCAGACAGGATTTACAGAGGCTTTGCAACCGCGTACAAGGATTCATCTGGAGATTATCAAGTCGTAGACAGGGGCATTTTGAACAATCCTGCCGGTGAAGATGCGTCTTTTGTCTCTCCTCGTCAATACATGTGTGAAAAAGATACCGCGTGCCTCGACACAGATGCTGATGGGAAACTCGTATTGGATGAGGAAAACTACACCTACCTCAGTGAAAACGACTATGACAACTACTACAGCAATCTCTTCGAGGAGTTCGATTTCGATACGATGTATTTCGAACGATTGACTTCTCTTTTGAACGCTGACGAGGAACCGATTACTTTTTTCAATTACGAAACCCGCTTGAATACGATAAAAGACACTGACCTTCTTACTTCGATTAGTGATGGCAACATACAAGAAACAACCGACTGGACACTTCAAAACAATATCCTCATTGAAGGCGACGCCACGCTTGATCTTGATGGCAACTCACTTCAACTGAACGACCACACGATGATAGTGTTGGGCGATCTTACAATCAACAGCCTTGATGCCATTTCGAAGCCTGGACAGATATATGTCTTCGGCGATGTCCATGTCAATAACGATCAAAACCTTCATATGACATCCAATTTGTATACCCAAGGCCAGATCAATGTGTATTTCGATTCCGGATTCGGCTTCATTAGTACAGAAGAATCCCAGGGCATGTCGCTTTATGCCAAAGGCAATATCCTCTTTGAGAGAAACACCACAGCCTCCTCCAACTATGCAGGCTATGTTCCGATGTTCATCTTCTCAGAAAGTTCCATTAAATTTGACAGCGCTGCATATCCCATGGCATTTGGTGGTGCCGTTTACGCACAGGGTAAAGGGGATGGATTATCGGATGTTGTAATTAAAAAGGAGGATGGATCATTTCCCAATTTCAAAGGCATCTTAGTCAATTCCTTCTCTGGAATAATCGACCCCATAACAGGAGAGGTAATCCCCGATGGCATTGCCATTGATGACTATAAAGGCGATTATAATCCTGAAAGCCCTTATGAACAGGGCGATATCGTCAAATCAGACGGTGTCTACTACGAACGAACTGATAAGGGTAATCCCGGTTCACAGGCAAGTTTTAACTCGGCACATTGGAATGATTTAGGAGGTCTTGAAGGGCTTCCTTCCTCGGGCAATGAAGATAATGATCACAGTTTCTCATTTACTGACCCAGGAGGAGACCCTGTACAGGAAGAACCTCCGACATTCGACTCAAATACCTATTACAGCACAGGCGATGTCGTAGTTCTGGATAACACGTATTACATTGCCATAAGAGATGATGCTTGGAAAAAGACACCCGGTCAGGACGGCGGTTGGACCAGACGGTGGAACACCCTGAATGAAAACCCCATCGGCAGCAGCCCTCAAATAGATCTTGAAAAGGAATTTTATGATCTACCGGATCTTACTCAGCTACGCATTATCCCAAACGAAAACGAAATCATTGCCGATACAACCACGTTCATTTACGAAAATACTGATGAACAAACTGAGTGAGTTGACCATTGAAACTTTTTACATCTTCTCTTAATCATTCCCTTTGAAGAAGTCACTGCAAATACAAGTTGCAGCTAACTGATTCAAAGGGATTTTTCTATGCCAGACCTTCATCAATAAAAGAAGCGTCCGGGTTTGATTGCACCATGTATGATCTATGACTCAAATCATTGAGTAAGGGGAATAAATCCCCCTCTCAGACCACCGTACATGCCGTTCGCCATAGGGCGGTTCAATTCAAGCCTTATTATCGTGCTTAGCGCTCATGCATATTAGCCTTATCTTATTTGTTCGCTCCGTTACGTTCTCTCGCTACTTAAACGCGTCAGGCCTATGCATGGACATGCCTAAAAAAAGCACCGCCTTTTGGCGGTGCCTGAAAGAATCTATTCGCTTTCTTCACGTTGTACGAAACCGAAGGGTTGAAGCACGGTCTCAGCGTGGGTGAAGAGTCCTTCATCGTTGATGATTTCAGCGCGGATGTAGTTGCCTTCGAAGTTGGCATATTCGAAGGTTTCTCCGATATGGATAAGCTTCGAACTGTTCGTTTCCTCATCATAGCCGCTGTACCATTTCACGCGTTCATAGTCTCCATCGACTTTTATTTCAAGGGTCCGAAGGGTTTCATTGACGACTACTTCAGCTACTTTAGGCGCTTCTTCGCCGGCTGTACGGGTGTAGTGTGCGTAGAATTCACCATTGATAAGCGTGTCTCTGAATTCGTCCTTGTCGCTTGGGTCACTCATGATGTGGTGGGTCTTGGACCAACCGATTTCCTCATCATGGTAATCATCGTCCGCGTTGGCCCAGATGGGTCTCTCAGGCATGAATTCAGTGAGGAGCTTGTCCCAGAGAATGCGGTCATCAGGGTAACGGTTGTCGGTATTGAAGATTTCCATACCGACCAGTTTGTCCGCTGGAAGGGTTTCATAAAGGTTTTCATACCATTCAGGTGAATAGGTATTGGATGGGTCGTACTCGACATCCTTCTTCCAGTACCGTCCTGGATGGGCCATGAACATCACAGCGTCTTCGTCGTCTTCCACGACGTTTTGCATGAGTTCAAGTTCTTCTTCATCCGAGCGGCCTAGATAGTCCGTGAAAAGACCGACAATGTGGTGATGGTGTGAAAATTCACTGCCGGCAATTGAAATCATGCCGACTTCACTTGGATCTCGGTTTTCCCATGGATTGGATTGGGGTCCAACTTCAGAGAATGCTGTCCAAGGGTAAGCTACATCGCTAATATGGCTGTCATGGTCGGTGATGGCCAATGCGCCATACCCCATCTCAGCGTATTGATCGACGACTTCCGCTGGGGTGTCCGCCCCATCGGAGTTGTTGGTATGGGTATGCAGGTTCGCAAGCAAGTGGGTGTCTTCTTCCCAATTGACGTCTGCGTAAGGATTCAAATCAAGATAGGTGGGGCCTTCTACTGGTTGATCGCCGCACGCGGAAAGCGTAAAGATACCCAGAAGCATCAACGTGAGTACTGCGAGTTTTTTCATGGATGGTTCCTCCTTGAGTTATAAACTATTGGCTTGGTCTTGGCCTAACCATATTATTATAGCGTAAAACCCTTTCAAATGAAAGGGTTTTACTGATTTTTTAAGCTATTAAATCTTTGAATTTAACTTTGGGTTCCCGCGCGGCTTTCGCTTCGTCAAGTCGCTTGACGGGCGTGGTGTGGGGCGCGTGTTTGACGAGGTCAGGGTCATCGATGGCTTCTTTGGCGATGATTTTCATGGTTTTTATGAAGTGATCAAGCGTCTGTTTGGATTCGTTTTCCACAGGTTCGATCATCATGCTTTCCTTGTAAAGCAGTGGGAAATACATGGTGGGTGGGTGAATGCCGTAATCAAGCAGGCGTTTGGAGATGTCATAAGTCGTCACGCCGGTTGATTTGTCGATGAGGCCATCAAAGACGAATTCGTGTTTGCAGTGCGCGTCTATCGGTAGTTTGAAGGTGTCTTTCAAGGATTCCTTGACATAGTTGGCGTTCAGGGTGGAATACTGTGCGATTTCACTCAAGTGTTCCTTCCCGTTGGTTCTGAGGAAGGCGTAGGCTTTGAGCACGACCCCGACGTTGCCATAAAAGTGACTGATGCGTCCAATGGACTGATCATCCTTCTGGTCGATGAAGAAATGGTTTCCCGCCTTGCGTACGACAGGCTCAGGCAAATAAGGCTTGAGTTCGCGTGTGACCCCTACAGGGCCACTTCCAGGGCCGCCCCCGCCGTGTGGCGTGGAGAAGGTCTTATGGAGGTTGATGTGCATGATGTCAAAGCCCATGTCGCCTGGACGGGCCATGCCCATCATGGGGTTCAAGTTCGCCCCGTCGTAATAAAGGAGGCCGCCCGCTTCATGCACGAGCCTGGCGATTTCCAGGATATCCTTTTCAAACATGCCAATCGTGTTGGGGTTTGTGAGCATGATGCCCGCAATGGAGTCATCCAATACGCTTTTAAGGCTGTTCAAGTTGACCGTCCCGTCCTGATTGGACGCGACTTCGACAACATCGAAACCTGCAGTGGCGGCGCTTGCGGGGTTCGTGCCATGCGCGGAATCGGGTACGATGATTTTCTTCCGTGCGAAGTCCTTGCGGTTCGCATGGTAATGCCTGATAATCATGAGCCCTACGAGTTCACCGTGGGCGCCGGCGTAAGGGTTGAGTGAATAGGTATCAAGGCCACTGATCTTCGCAAGCATCTTCTGGGTTTCATAAAGCACTTCAAGTACCCCTTGGACGGTATCGACAGGCTGGTAGGGATGAAGGCCTGTAAAAGCGTCCATGCCTGAGAGGTCCTGGTCTATTTTCGGGTTGTATTTCATGGTGCAGGAGCCCAGTGGGTAAAAGCCGGTTTCAATGCCGTGGTTTTTGAAGCTGACGTTGGTGAAGTGCCTGATGACATCGAATTCAGAGACCTCGGGGAGGTCTGGGGTTTTTTCTCTTTTTAGGGAATCATCGAGTGGGTATTCCTTGATCTCGCTTTTAGGTAGGCTGTAGCCTATGCGGCCAGTTTGTGACCGTTCGAATATCAATTGATCGTATGCCATTATAACGCCCCCATTATGTCGATGAAGTGATCCATCTCTTCTTTGGTGCGTTTTTCCGTCACGCTGAACGTGACGAGTCCCGCTTTGTCTTCACTGAATGCACCCTGGTCGAAAGGCCCAAGGTAGCCTTGTTCACTCAAGAGCTTGTTCATCTGCGTCACATCGAGGGAGGTTTTCAAGGTGAATTCCTTGAAGAACGGTTTTTCAAACGGGTCTTCGAAGTGAGGCAGCTTCAAGAGCATGTCGTGAAGGTAGTGTGCGTGGTTCTTGGATATGTTTTGAGCTTCATAAAGGCCTTTTTTGCCCATGATGGACAGGTAAATGGTCACAAACAAAGCCATCAGGCTTTGGTTGGAACAGATGTTGGAGTTCGCCTTTTCGCGTCTGATGTGCTGTTCGCGGGCCTGAAGAGTCAGTACGAAGGCCCGCAAGCCATCGGTATCTTCAGTGACCCCGCAGATGCGCCCTGGCATCTTGCGCATCAGTTTCTTGGTCGTCGCAAAGTAGCCGATGTAAGGCCCTCCGAAAGAAAGTGGCACGCCAAGGGTCTGCGCTTCCCCTACGGCAATGTCCGCGCCTTGGTCACGCGGGGTTTTGAGGTGGGAAAGCGTTGAAGGGTCCTGGTTGATGACAAACAGGGTCTTGTTGGCGCTGCACGCCTCACCGAGGTCTTCAAAGTCTTCTATGTGACCATAGCGGTTCGGGGTCTGGGTGATGAGCGCGGCCGTGTCGTGACGCATGGCGTCTTTCAAGGCCGATACATCACTTACCCCTTCTTTTTCACTTACGAGTTCCAGGTCAATATCCTGGTTGTAAGCGTAGGTTCTAAGCACATCCACAATGACGGGATTGACCGTTTCACTGACGAGTATGTGGCGGCGTTTCTTTCTGACGTTGACCGCCATGTACATCGCTTCCGCAGTCGCAGTGGCGCCGTCATACATCGATGCATTGGACACGTCCATGCCCGTCAGTTCGCAGATCATGGACTGGTATTCGAAAATGTATTGCAAGGTGCCCTGAGAGACTTCTGGTTGGTAAGGGGTGTAGGCTGTAAGAAACTCCTGTCTCTCGATGAGGTGTCTGATGACGCTTGGCGTATAATGGTCATACGCCCCCATGCCCATGAAGCTTTTGAGTGGACGGTTCTCACCTGCGAGTGTTTTAAAGTGCTCTGTGAGCTCGATTTCACTCATGCTGCTGGGTATATCGAGGTCCACGCCTTTGAGTGTTTTAGGCATATCACTGTAAAGTTCATTGATGTCTTTGACACCAATGGTCTTTAGCATCGCCTGGATATCTTCAGGCGTATGCGGAAGGTATTTGAACATGCAATGCCCCCTTAATGGTTTATTATTCGCTGGTAAGTTTCTTGTACGCGTCTGCGTCCATCAAGCCTTCGAGTTCGCTTTTGTCTTCGAGCTCGATTTTCACAATCCAGTTTTCATAAGAATCTTCGTTGAGCAATTCCGGTGAATCTTCCAACTCTTCGTTGATTTCCACAATGACACCACTCACAGGCGCAATCAGATCCGAGGCCGCCTTGACGGATTCCACCGTGGCGAATTCAGTGTCTTTTGACAGTTGGTCTTCGACTTCAGGCATTTCAATGAAGACGACTTCACCGAGTTCATCCTGGGCGAAATCGGTAATACCGATGTAGGCGAAGTCACCCTCGACTTTAACCCATTCATGCGTTTCTTGATAATACAGTTCTTTTGGTGTTTTCATTTGAATCACTCCTAATTTTGGTTTGGTTTATAGTTTAACAGTTTCTTTTTGATGACTCTGGCGGGGATGCGTTTGTTTCTGATGCCCACTTCAAGGTCACTGCCTCTTTTATCATGGGGCTTGTCGATCAAGGCCATGGCGAGTGGGACGCCTTTGGTCGGTGAGATGTAGCCAGTGGTGATGTGTCCGACTTGTGTGTCGCCCTTGTACACGGGGTAGGTTTCTCTTGGCACGCTTTTTTTAAGCAGTTCAAGGCCCACCAGCCTCCGCTTTTTGTTTTGCTTGTGCCTGAATAGAGCGTCCTTGCCGATGAAATGGGTCTTGTCGAAATCAATCGCAAAACTCATTCCGGCGTCTACCGGTGTAATGGTGGGGGAGAGTTCATGCCCATATAGGGGCAGTGCGGCTTCATAGCGCAAGGTATCACGCGCCCCAAGCCCACACGGCGTCACCCCACTCTCAACCAGTTCGTTGAAAAGACTCGCGATGTCGTCGGGTTCACCATAAATTTCAAACCCATCTTCACCGGTATACCCGGTGCGTGATATCAGTAATTCGCGCTCACCCATCTGACATTCCATAAAGGTGAACGGCTTTATCAAGGATAAATCCTTTTCACACATGCCATTCAGCAAGCCAACGGCATTGGGGCCCTGAAGGGCGATTTGTCCGTATTCATTGGATTTGTCGGCCACGTCAACCTGACCTTTTTTGTGTTGGCTGATCCATTCAAAGTCCTTGTCCTTGTTGGCCGCATTCACCACAAGCAGGTAAAACGTGTCATTGTACTTGTACACAAGCAAGTCATCGACCGTGCCTCCATCATCATAGCACATGAAACCATACGCGATGTCGCCTTGGTTCAACTTGGCCACATTGTTGGTAAAAATGGTATCGATGAACGGGGTGGCGTCTTTGCCATAGACATAGATTTCGCCCATATGGGATACATCGAATACCCCGACATTTTTTCTGACTGCTTCATGTTCTTCCTTGATGGAAGTGTATTGAATCGGCATCTCATAGCCTGCGAATTCAACCATCTTTGCGCCTAGGCGCACATGGTCCTTGTGAAGGGTGGTTTTCTCCATTGTAACAGTCCTCTCAGTAGGATGGGGTGTGTAAGCCTTATCAATTCCTTATTATAGAGTATTCTTGGACCCTTGGCAACCATTCTCGGGTTTAGTTTCAAAGTTTTGTTTTAGCGTGCGAACAAACCAAAACCATATTGAACCACAGTCAAACTGTGGTAGAATATACTCAAAGGATGTGTTTGTCATGTGGGTAAAGAAACGCGACGCCATAATTCTCTCCATCGTGTATTTTACATTTGGAATCACCTGGATTCTCTTTTCGGACTGGTTGGTACTGAGAACCGTAGAGAATGCAGGGGATTTTGCCTATTACAGTCTCATTAAAGGCATCGTATTCGTCGTCCTCTCCACCATGGTGATTTATACGACCCTTTTTTTGCAGCACAAATCCAGAAAAACCCTTGAAGAGGACATCCTTCATGAAACCACCATGACAGAGGAATACCGTCACCTTCTTAAAAACCAGAAACAACTGCTTTACAATCTCATTGACGAGTCCCCCGTCCCCATGATTCTTCATTCTGAGAACCGTCGCATCCTGAGGCTTTCCAATGACTTTACCACCAAAACGGGCTATCGACTCAACGATCTTCCCACCATCAAGGCCTTGGCCGAAAATTGCTGGCCACATAAAAGCGAAGAACTTTTCACCCACTTCACTCAGCTTTATGACATCACCGATAAAATATTCGAAGGGGAATTCACCCTGCTTACACGTGATGAAACCAAAGTGACCTGGGCACTCCATTCCGCCTACATAGGACGCGATGAAGAAGGCCTTAAGAACATCATCACTGTCGGCATCGACGTCACTGAAGAGCGGGCCAAGGAAAAGGACTTGACCCACCTCTCTTATCACGACGACCTTACCGGGCTTTACAACAGACGCTATTACAATGAGTTGGGCGAACATTTCAACAAGTTCAATGACCTTGGCATTGTGCTTGCCGATATCAACGGCCTCAAACTCATCAACGACCTCTTCGGTCACGAATACGGAGACAAGCTGCTTGAAACCTTTGCCAAGATCCTCAGAAGCACCCTTCCAAGAGACGCCTTCATCGCCAGAATGGGAGGCGATGAATTCGCCATCGTGCTTTACAAGTACGAACTGAGTGAAGTCAAGGCCCTCGTCAAAGCCATAAAAAAAGACGTGCAGGCCAATGTCATCAAGGACATCATTCCCACGGCGGCTTTCGGCTATTCCAAGAAGAATATCAACGAGCCCCTTCAAAACGCCTTCTCACGTGCTGAGAACATGGTTTACAGGGACAAGGTGCACGAATACGACAAACAAACAGACGCCATGCTTGAGTCCATTTTAAACACCCTCTATACACGCACCGATGAATCAAAGGCACATGTAGAAAGCTTGAGTGCCCTCGCGAGTCCGCTCAAGGAACCCCTCGCACTCAGTGATGAACAATCCAATGAACTCGACATGCTCATCCAGCTCCATGACATTGGTAAAATCAGTCTTGACAGCAGGCTTTTCAAAGGAAAAACCCTCACCGACGAGGAACGCATTGAAATCAACCGCCATCCCGAAGTCGGCTACCGCATCGCCAATGCGCTTCCCAGGCTCAAAACCGTCGCTTACGCCATTCTTACCCATCATGAGAATATAGATGGCACCGGGTACCCTTTCGGCCTTGAAAAAGAAGAAATTCCCTTTATCACACGCATCTTCCGTGTCGTTGACAGCTACGAAGCCATGATCAACGATTTACCCTACAACAAGGCTAAAACAAAAAAAGCAGCTCTCAGTGAGCTGCAGGCGTATAAAGGGACCCTTTATGACAAAACCGTGGTGGACGCATTCGTCGCTTCCATGGAAAAAAGTGCATAAAAAAAATACCAGCAGTCGGACTCGAACCGACACGGACTTACGTCCACCAGATTTTGAGTCTAGCGTGTCTACCAATTCCACCATGCTGGCGTTACTTTTACTATTATAACAAAAAATCCCCATTTGTGAACAAAAAAATAAAATCCGTGAAGATTTTCAACGCTTCACGGATTTTTTTTATCTTGAGACTGATTTGATATTCTTGGCTTCGTCGTATTCAGGGGTGTATTCACATACGAACGTATCAATGATTTCTTCCAAATGGCGCACTGTGTAAATACGGGCGAGATCGGCGTCTTTGTGGACGATGGCGTCATAAATCTTGCGGTGCTCATCGACTCTGTCAGAACTGGTGACCTTGTTGTATTTGGTACGCAGGCGTTTCTGCATGACATCCCAGATAATAAGATGGATGTTGTGAAGGAAACGGTTTTTGGAATACTTGCTGATGAGCAGATGGAATTTCTTGTCGTATTCGAAGAAATCGAAATCGGACTCCGCGTTTTCCATGGAGTCGATGATGTCACTCAACTTGCGAATGCCGGCTTCGGTGATGTTTTTCGCACAAAGCTGCACACTGAGTGAATCCAGTGCACGTCTGACATCGAGCAGTTCCAGATAATCGGTGTTGTGCAGCAGCGTCGGTGTGAAGACAGACAGATAGTTTTCATTCTTGGTGCGGTTGACATACGTGCCTCCGCCCTTCTTCTTGCTGACGAGTCCAATGGCGGAAAGCTTCTCAATTCCGGCGCGTACGGATACGCGACTGACATTGAGGGCATCCCCCAGTTTTGCTTCTGAGGGGAGCCGTTCACCGGGTTTGATTTCACCACTGATGACGAGCTCTTCTATATAATCATAAACCTGTTCGGATTTGCTTTTTGTTTTCATACTAAAACCTCCGTTTCCTAAATAAGGAACCTCTATGTAACAATATAAGTTATATTACAAGTTTTGTCAAAGAAATTGCAAGAAAAAACCCCGAAAACGGGGAGTTTTCATTATTCGTCATTGGAGCGTTTCAAGGTATCGATGCCGAGGACCTTGTAAAGGGCACACCACGACGTTGCTGCAGTGAATCCAACTACGATGGCCGGAATCAGAATCCAATAGATTTCTGTGATGATCGACACTGCAATCAAGACGATTGCGAGTATGTAGCGAATCATTTGATCGGTCTTTCCAACATTGCCTTGCATGTTCAACACCTCTTCTTTATTTCAGTATGGTTTAATTATAGCACTTATTCATGGTTTTTGCATGGTTTGATTCACTTTCGACACTTGATTTGGTTGCAGGCGGTCTGAAGGGGGTCCCAGACGGGGGAAAAAGGTGGGGCGTATGCCATATCAAGTTGAGAGACGTCATGGGCGGTAAGACCACTGCTGATAGCGGTCGCTGCCACGTTGATGCGGTGGGCGACGCCTTGTTCACCGACCATTTCAACCCCCAGGATCTTACAGGTTTCCAAGTCGTAGGTCACCTGGATATTGATGGGCGTTGCCCCAGGGTAATACCCTGAGCGGTCAGGCGCCTTGATGGTGATTGAATCGCTGTTGAAGGCTTTCGCTTCTTCAGTGGTAAGGCCCGTGCGGGCGACTTCGAGTTCAAAGGCCTTGAGCACACTTGAGCCAATGACACCTTGGAAGCGTGAATCCATTCCACTGATGCGTTCGGCGATGACCCGTCCGGCCTTGTTGGCGTGGGTGCCAAGGGGAATGTAGGCAAGTTCGCCTGTCAGTTTGTGCGGATAAGCCGCGCAATCGCCTGCGGCGTAGATAGCTTCCAGGTTGGTTTCCATGGCGTCATTGACTTTGATGGCCCCATTGTCAAGCCTGTCAATATCGGTTTTTTCAAGGAACTTGGTGGCGGGCCTGACCCCGATGGCTTCGATGACGAGGTCAACGTCCACGGTTTTGCTGTTTGTATGTACCTGCTCGACGTTTGTGGTGCCGGTGTATTTTTCAACGCGTTCTTCAAGCAGGAGTTCGACGCCGTTTTCTCTCAGGTAGTCTTCCACGGTTTCACCGACCATGGAGGAGAATTTCGGAAGGACGTGGGCTTCTTGTTCGATCATGGTGACTTCCTTGCCGAGTTTCCTGAGGGTTTCACTGATTTCAACGCCGATGTAGCCCCCACCGATGATGGCCACTTTTTTGATGGTTTCCTCTCTCAGTACTTTGTGCAGGCGCCGGCTGTCTTCGAGGGTCCCAAGGGTATGGATGCCTTTCAGTTCACTGCCTTCTATAGGCAGGCGTATGGCACTTGCACCTGTAGCGATAAGCAATACGTCATAGGTTGCGGAAAATTTCGTATCGTTTTCAAGGCCGTGCACCCTTATTTCCTTGTTGCCGGGTTCAAGGTGGGTGACTTCATGCTTCAAATGCAGATCGATGCCTTTTTTTCTGAAGGCTTCAGGGGTACGAGCGACGAGGTCCTGGTCACTTTCTATTTCGCCTGAAACATAATAAGGCATACCACACGCGCCGTATGATACGTCTTTGCCTTTTTCATATACGGTGATATTGATGCTCGGATCAAGGCGTTTGAGCTTGCTTGCAGCACTCATACCGGCTGCAACCGCCCCGATGATAACAAGTTTCATAGTATCACTCTCCTAGTCTAAATATACCATACAAAAGGCTTTCATTCATCCTTATTGCACACATTTAAAAAAGGGATGACGGGCATCCCTTTAAGCGAATTGGTTGGTATAGAGGTTGTAATAATGGCCACGGTTTTCAATGAGGGCTTCGTGGGTGCCACTTTCGATAATCTTGCCGTGTTCGAGTACGAGGATTCTATCCGCAGACATGATCGTGGAGAGTCTGTGGGCTATGATAAATGTGGTGCGCCCTTCCATGACGGTTTCTATGGCTTTTTGGATGGTTTGTTCGGTCTGGGTGTCCACGCTGCTGGTCGCTTCATCCAATATGAGAATTTTCGGGTCAGCGAGGAGGGCTCTTGCAAAGCTTATGAGCTGTTTTTCACCCACTGAAAGACGGGCACCGCCTTCGTTGACTTCGGTGTCATAGCCGTCTTTGAAAGAGGTGATGAAAGTATGGGCTCCGACCATCTTCGCGGCTTTTATGATCGCGTCATCACTCGCTTCCAAGTTGCCATAACGAATGTTGTCGCGGATGGTGCCACTGAAAAGGTGGGGGGACTGAAGGACGTAGCCAAGGTTGGCATGCAACCAGGCTAAAGAGCGGTTTTTATAATCGCGTCCATCAATGGTGATGGTGCCTTTTGTGGGTTCATAGAACCGGCAGATGAGGTTGACGATGGTGCTTTTCCCTGCACCTGTTGACCCTACAAGGGCCACGGATTCACCGCTTTTAACGAGAAGGTTGAAGTCATCCAGGACCTTTTCACCTTTTTTATAGTTAAAGGTGACGTGGTTGAACTCGATGTCCCCTTTGAGCGGTTCCCAGTTTTCCTTTTTAGGATGGGCAATGGTGCCATAGGTGGCTTTGACTTCATCCGTATCCTCGATATCAGGGACGGCGTCGATCAGACTGACCACCCTTTCCGCGCTGGCCTGGGCTTGCTGGAAGTGCGCAAGCACATTGGCCAGTTGCATGACCGGTTCGAAAAACTGCATGACATAACTGACGAATACGTAAAGCAGGCCAACGGTAATGACTTCATCGGCGACATTCATGCCACCATAATAATAGATGAGCGCGGTCGCGATGGCCGCGATGAATAGAATTGAAGGCAGGTAAAGCCCGGAAAAGAGGGCGGCTTTTATGGAGTGGCGTTTCATGTCATAAGTCAGGTGTTCAAAGTCCTTGTAGTTGCTGTCTTCAAGGACCAGGGTCTTGGTGGTTTTGGCCCCTGAGATGCCTTCGTTGAAGGCGCCGGTGATTTTGGAGTTTTGCTTTCTGATTTTTCTGAAGGCTTTGAGTATTTTCTTTCTGAAATAAAGACTCAAAAAAGCGAGGATGGGCAGTGCGGTTGCGGTAATGAGCGCAAGCTGCACGTTCAAGACGAACATGACACTCAAAAGCCCAATCATCATGAGTCCGCCCCACGTGAGGTCGATAAGCCCCCATGAAAGCAGTTCTGAGAGTTGTCTCGAGTCACTGGTCATACGGGCCATGATCCACCCTGCAGGGGTTCGGTCATAATAGGAAAATGGGAGGTTTTGAAGTTTTTCAAAGGCGTGCTTGCGGATAATGTAGGCCAGGTTGTTTCTGATTTTTTCAGCCAGATAGATGAATGAAAATATGAGCCCTCCTAGCACGATCATGTAAAGGACATAAACCCCGATGAAGATTGGCAGCAACGACAAATCCCCGGTTTCGATGATGGTGTCGATGCCATAACGGTTGATGAGGGGATAACTTACATCCGCGACCGCGGTAAACGCGGCGAGGATAATGACAAGGATAACGTTTTTTTTAAGTGGCGCCATCAGGGTGAATATGCGTTTCCATGTATGGCTTTTGAATTCCTGATTATGGTACGTTTCTTCTTCGAATGCCTGCATGGTTAGGCCTCCTCATCCAGTGTGGCTTTTAAATCGGTTTGTTTATTATAAAGCGATGCGTAAAACGCATTCGTTTGCATGAGTGTGTCATGGGTGCCTTTGGCGACGATTTCACCCTGGTCGAGCACGATGATCTGGTCGGCTTCCATGGCGGTGGTAATGCGGTGGGTGATGATGAAGACGGTGGTATTTTCCCAGTAATGGGTGAGGGCTCTTCTTATCTGTATGTCGGTCTTGGTGTCCACGGCAGACAAGGAATCGTCAAATACGAGAATCGGCTTGTCATCAAGCAACATCCTCGCGATGGCGAGTCTTTGTTTCTGTCCGCCTGAAAGGGTCACGCCCTTTTCACCGACTTTGGTCTTGTAGCCTTCTTCGAAATGCACGATGTCTTCATGCACACTCGCAATGGCGGCCGCATTTGTAATCTGGTTTTCATTGGCTTGCGGATTCATGATGGCGATGTTGTCATAAACGGTTTTGGAATAAAGGAACGGTTCTTGCAAGATGATGCCGACGTTTCTTCTCAACCACTTCTTGTTGATGTGTTTGATATCCACGCCATCAAACTCTATGGAGCCTTCCTGGTTCTCAAGCATTCTCACAAGCAGGTTCATCAATGTCGACTTCCCACTGCCGGTCTTGCCGATAATGGCGACGGTTTCACCTCTTGGCACGTCAAAACTCACGTTTTTAAGCAGGTTGTCCGTCGTATCATCAAAGTGGAAACTCACATTGGAAAAAGTGACGTGTCCGTTGATTTCAGGTGTTAAGGCACTGTCATTCTCGTGTTCGCTTGGCACTTCCATGATTTCATCGATGCGATCAAGGGCCACTGTCGTCTTGCCGAAGTCCCCAATCACGCGCCCGAGTTGTCTAAGCGGCCATACGACCATCCCGAGCAACGCCAGGAAAGCCAGAAACTGACCGCTTTCCATCCGTCCCTGTACGACGAAGTAAATCCCAAAGGACGCCGTGAGTGCGTACTGACCGAAAATCAGGGTATCGGTCAAGGCCCAGAAAAGGGCCATCAGTTTGGTAAGCACCATGTTTTTGTTCAAAAAGTCCTGTGAATGGTCATCGAACTTTTCAATTTCATGAATCTCATTGCCAAAAGCCTTGACGACGCGGTTGCCCTGAACATTTTCCTGAACGGTGTTGGTCATCTTCCCTTCCGCTTCTTCCACGCTTTTGAACAGTGATTTCACCTTGATGAAATAGATGAAGGCGCTGAAGAAGATAATCGGTGCGGTTATGAGGGAAATGGCGGTCATGGTGCGGTTCATGAGAAACATCTGTAAAATGGCGAAGGTGGTGAGTGCGAGAAGCCTGAGCACGGTCACGAGCTGTTCACCTACGAAACGTCTGTAGGTTTCAACGTCATTGGACGTTCTTTGAATCAAGTCCCCGGTATCGGCTTTGGAGTGAAAGGAAAAGGGTAAATTCTGCAGGTGGGTGTATAAGGCGTTTCTAATCTGGTAAGCGGTCTTTTCTGTGAAATTGGCGAATATCATGTGCTGAACAAACACAAAAGACAGTCTTATGAAGGTGAATCCCACGGAAAAAAGCGCCACAAACAAAAGTTCTGTTTGCATGGTCGCAGCGTCGATCAGGTTGACGATGATGCCCGGGAGGGCTGAAGGTTTGTCACCGAAGACGGTGTCGACGATGTGTTGGAGGAATAATGGCGTGAGTGAGCGCATGTATTGAAGGGCGAACAAAAGTACCATACCGATGAGGTAAAGATGGATGTGCCCTTTCATCCATTGCGTGAACTGCTTTAATCGTTTCATTGTGAACACCTCTATCTAAAAAGCCGTCTCTGCTAAGCAGAAACGGCGGATGATAAGCATGAGCTTATGCGCCTAGCGTGGCAGTGTCTAATCCATATCGGAACCATGCACACCCCCTATGAAAGGGGCACTAAGCGTTTGGTCAGTAGTTTTGCGACCCTTTTTCAATCAGGGTCAGGTAAAATTTGAAATCATCAAATGCCTGTTCGAATGGGGCTTCTTGTCTGAGTACTTTTTGAAGCAGTTGAAATTTGAGGTGGTTGAGTACACGGTAAAGCCGCACCTGGTTGTAGCCTTCCAAGTGTGCAATCTTGTCATCATCAAGACGCTCAAGGACGCGGCGATAGGATTCGTTGTGACGGGTTCTGAAGAAATCCGATGCCACCCCGAACTGGGTGCGTTCCTTGAAAAACTTGTGAAGGACCTCATGCCCACCGGTTTGTCTCATATAGTCGTAATCGTCGTGAAAGCTTTTGAGAAAAAAGTCAAAAACATTCAAAGGGCCTTGTCGGTCAATGATCTTGAAGGCATGCGCTTCGAATTGTTGAAGGCTCTCTTCAAAAATCGAGCGATAGAGATCCTCGAGACTTTCAAAATACTGATAGAAGCTTCCACGCGCAATGCCGGCTTCCTTCACGACCATGCTGATGGTCAGGTCTTTGAAGGGGGCACTCATATACACGCGTTTTGCCGCATCGAGTATATGGTTCTTTTTATCGTTTGGCAAATGGTGAAATGTTGTTTTAGGCATGATACCGTCCTTTCTCGGTGACAAGGTGTCACTGGTGTGTCAAAAATAAAACCTACAAGGTAGGCTTTATTTACGTAAGGTGCCGTCCGCTTTGTAAACCTGGTACTCAAGATTTTCCTTGTCCGCAAATGTGATGGCTTCTTTTTGATATTTGAACACGCGGTAAGCCTTATCCGCATCTTCCTTGATAACCTGCCAACCATCCGTATGTTTCTTGATATGGTAAAGAGGCTTATCGTCTGAAGCGTCTTCGTCACTCGGCGTAGTCGTTTTCTTTGCCGGTGCGACGGGGGTATCTTTTTCAGGGGGGTGTGGCTTCGTTTTTTCTTCGGATGCTTCTTTTTCAGGAGCCTCTTTTTCAGTGGGTTCTGGCTCAGGTTTTTCTACAGGTTCGTCTTTTGCAATGGTGTTGACTTCATCGAGTGATTCATTGACTTCTTCTAGTGTCACTTCATCGGATGCATCTGGTTTCTTTTCCTCGGTTTTCGGTTCGGATTGAACCTCAGAGGATGGTTTCTTTTTACGTCCAAAAAGTTTTGAAAAAATGCCCATGGTATCCCTCTTTTCTTATTTTGATGTCTATTTGCAATACAAATAAATAATATCATATTGAAAAATTTATTGCAAGATTATCCGCATTGTTGAGGGTTTAGGCTTGTTTGCTTCTGATGATGTCGATGAGGGCATCGGCGGTTTTGGCCTTGTAAAAATAATACCCCTGGGTATAGGTAATGGGCAGGGTGCGAATGAAGTCGAGATCCGACTGGTTTTCGACCCCTTCCACAATGACTTCAAGCTCAAAGTCAGCCGCCAGTTGAACCATGGCCTTGACGATGTTCTGATTGGCCTTTGACTGTGCGATGTTCATGACGAAGGAGCGGTCTATCTTGATACGGTCCATGTAGGACTGTGAGAGACGCATGAGACTTGAATACCCACTGCCAAAGTCATCAATGGCCACTTTGAACCCATGGGATTTCAATTCTCGTATGAAGCTTTTTTCCCGGTCAATGCTCTCAGGGTCGAGGGTTTCAGTGAATTCGATGATGATTTCATTTGGATTGATGGCGTAGTGTTTTGCGAGTTTAACAATATGGTGAATGAAATCCTGGTTATGAATTTCCTTGCTTGAAATATTGAGTGAGAGGAATTTCAGGGGAACTTTTTCATCTTTGAACCTTCGGAAATTCATGAGGGCTTTTTTAGCGACGAGAAAGTCAATCTCCTCAATCATGTTGAAGGTTTCGGCGTATTCAATGATGGCTTCGGGAAACACGAGTCCATTTGAATTGGAAATGCGCAAAAGCGATTCAACCCCCACGATTTCCTCTGTGTTGGTCATCACAATCGGTTGAAACTGAAGATCGAACTTATCTTCCTGAAGGGATTCCTTGATGAACTGAAACATGTCGAACGCTTTTTGACTCTTTTGTTTCAGGGAACTTGAATACGTGACTATCTGATCTTTCCCTTTTTTCTTGGCCTGTTCGAGTGCGAGTTCACTTCTAAGGACGCTTTGGAAGTATTTTGGCTGGTCATTCGGCAAGTCGTACCGCCCAATGGAGACAGTCAGCTTGATCGAATGGTCATTGAGATAAATCGGATGTTTGAGGGTTTTTAGCATACGGTCGGTAAAAGCCGTGGCGTCTTTATCCTGTGGCACGAGGACGATGAACCGATCTGAATGCACGCGGTACACGGATTTTGAAGGCGCTGAGGCTTCTTGAAGAATCTCCGCAAAGACCTTGAGCAATTCATCCGCTGTATGATGGCCGAATATGTCGTTGTAGTTTTTGAAATTGTCAATGTTGACATAATAAAGTGCGACATCGCGGTCATGGGCCACCACGATGTCGTTGAAATGTTGTTTTAAATACGCACTGGTACTTAACCCTGTGAGACTGTCTTTGAATAGCATGTTCTGATAAAGCTTCACTTTTCTTACACGCAAGACACTGTAAAAAAGAATGGCAATCAAAGAAATGGTCAGTATCCCGACAAGGATAAACCAGGTTTGTGCCGAATAATCAGGGAGTAGGCTGGAAATAAAATTTAATAGATTCATGGGTCACCTCGGATTAATCATCCCTGACATGGGACGTTAAATTAAGAAATTGTCGGGGTCTGGGAATAGTTTTTTACCATTGTTGAGTTTGTAGATTGAGGCCATTTCTTCATCTGTAAGTTCAAAATCATAGATGTCCATATTTTCATCGATGCGTTTGGGTGTGACGGATTTTGGAATGATGATGATGTCACGCTGCAACAAGAAACGGAGTGCGATTTGTGGTATGGTTTTCTTTTTCTTCTTCGCAATCTTCTTGAGATCGTCCATACTGAGCAAGTCCTTGATCTGGTGGCTCATCAGTGGGGCATAGGCTTCAAGGAAGATGCCGTTTTTCATGCAGAATTCCTGGAGTTTGTAGTTTTGAACCTGAACATTGGTTTCAACCTGATTGACCTGGGGAATGATTTCCGCAGTTTCAAACAGATGTTCCAGGTGATGGATGTTGAAGTTGCTGACGCCGATGGCGCGTGTAAAGCCATCGAGGTAAAGTTCTTCCATTGCCTGCCAGGAGTCTCTTGTAAGCTCGTAGCTTTGAGGCCAGTGAATCAAGAACAGATCGACATACTCAAGCCCGAGACGTTCAAGGGATTTGTGCAAGGCTTTCTTGGTTTTCAAATACCCCTGGTCATCGACCCAGAGTTTGGTGGTAACGAATAGCGCTTCACGTGGGACGTCGGAATCCTTGATGGCTTTTCCAACTTGTTCCTCGTTGCCGTATATGGCCGCAGTGTCAATATGACGGTAGCCGTTTTCAAGTGCGTGAACCACCGCTTCATAGGCTTCGTTGTCTTTTGCACGGAAGGTGCCTAAGCCTTCTGCTGGTATTGTTACGCCGTTGTTAAGTATGTGTTCCATAATATCATCTCCTTTAAGTAAATTATAACACGCAGGGTGTGCACTGTCACACGCTTTCCTTTGTTTTCTTGTGCTGTTTTCTGGTGTGTTTCAGCCTTTTGAGTGAGGCCACCAACAAACACCAGTCAAACAAAAGCATGTAAAAAGGAATCAGGAAGTACGCAAGCAGTGTGTGGTTGGCACGCCTGGCTATGATGACGTAAAACGTCATGTGAATCACCACAATGAAGAGGAGGTTCACATAACTGAAATCAAGAATCATGAAAACATAAAAAAGGTGAAAGGCCAAAAGCATCATCAGCATTCGACGTAGGCCCCCATGGGTGCCCTTATAGGCATAGTGGCGGGTCCATCTGCTTATGAAATGTTTAAAGTCCTTGTGCTTCTCAACCTTTTTCAAGGCCTTTGAATGGTCTATATGCAGGACGTTGATATTCTTACTGAAGAGTTTTTCCTGAAAGTCACGGGCACTTTTGAAAGGGGTGGTGTGCCCTTCACACAACTCGAAGGTGATGCGCTTGACGCTGAAGAAATTGACGTTGATGTTGTCAGCGGTGGTTTCCATATCGTCAAAGAGGTCGAAGAACAGCTTGAAGCCTTCCTTGTTTGTACGCTCTGGGAGTGTCTCTTTGATGGTGTAGACCTGGTGTTCCACCAGATTGTTGGCCATATGGGTGATGAATTTAGGCTCAGTGAACTGTAAAGCTCCATTCATAAAGAGCAGATAATCATGACCTGTATGCTTATACCCCTCCAAATAGGCTGCAGAAAGGGCTTCAGTCTTATTGGCGTATTCTGTGAAATCGATGTCGACATCCACAATCGTCAATTCGCTGTACACACTCGAATCAATGGCCTGGTTCACGTTGACGAAAATCCATTCATGCACGCCTGACTGGGCAAGGCTGGCCAGATTGTCAAGATGAGGAGGTTCTTCCAACAAGGCCACGATGATGGAGTACTTATGATTGTTCTTGTAGAAAACCAGCCCTTCTGGGCGGTATTTCATGACATGATCAATCATGACAAGCATGAGCAATAGAAAAACCAGATAGTTCAATTTGCATCCCTCCTCTAATACTCTAATTATACATGAGTAAAGGCCAAAGCGCAATAAATGAAAAGCCAGACCCCGGGGCCTGGCTTCCATGATTATTTTTGGTCTTGATATTGCAGTTTATAGAGGTAGTAATAGTGTCCTTTTTCCTTGAGAAGTTCCTGGTGCGATCCTTTTTCCAGGATTTCACCGTGATCAAGTACGATAATCTGATCCACATCCTGAATGGTGGAGAGCCTGTGGGCTACTACCAGCATGGTGCCGATGTTCATCATTTTCTTGAGTGATTGCTGAATGAGTTCCTCAGTTTCCGTATCGATGTTCGCAGTCGCTTCATCTAAAATCATGATGGACGGTTCATGGACGAGGGTTCTTGCAAAACTTATAAGCTGTCTTTGACCGGCTGAGAAGTTGTTGCCGCGTTCAAGCACCGGTTCATCGTAACCTTTGGGCAATTTGTCAATGAAGGTGTCGGCGCCAACGTATTTGCAAGCTTGGCGGACTTCTTCCATGGTGATATTCGGATCACGCAAGGTGATGTTGCTTTTGATGGTCCCACTGAACATGAAGACATCTTGCAGCATCTGGCCTACAAACGCTCTGAGGGAACGTATCTTGATATTGGTAATGTCAATGCCATCAAGAAGAATCTGACCGCTTTGAATGTCATAGTCGCGTGTCAACAGTGAGAGGATGGTGGTTTTACCAGCGCCGGTGGCGCCTACGAAGGCGACAGACTGTTTGGGGTCAACTTTGAAGCTGACGTTTTTAAGGACCCATTCGTCGTCGATGTATTGAAACCACACGTTTCTGAACTCGATTTCACCTTTGACGTCTGTAAGCTCAATGGCTTCAGGATCATCAAGCACCGTAGGATAGGTATCCAGTATCGCGAATACGCGTTCACTTGAGGCAAACGCGGACTGCACGATGTTGAACTGTTCGGCGAGTTGTTGAATCGGTTGGAAGAAACGGCGTAGATAGTTATAAAATGCAAACAGGGTTCCAACTGTAAGTGTCCCTGCGATGACTTGCAAGCCCCCAAAGTAGAAAATAATGATGGTGGCCACCATGAACAGCATGTACATGGTAGGTCTGTAGATGGCGAATACCAGAAGTTCACGCAGTTCGCTTTTTTTGAGCAATTCATTTTGTGTGTCGAATTCCTGTTTCTTTTCAGGTTCCTTGTTGAATATCTGCACGACTTTCATACCAGAAAGGTGTTCGGCCAAAAAGCCGTTGAGTCGTGACATGTTGGTTCTGACTTTTCTGTAGGCGATGCGTGAGAAACGTCGGAATACGAATGAGAATATGACGATGAACGGGGTAATGATCATCACCAGCAGGGCGAGACGCAAATTAAGCAGCATCATCGCACCAAGAATTCCGAAAATCATGATGAGGTTGCGAGCAACATTGGCCACGACATTGGTATACATCTCATTGAGACGCTGCGTATCGTTGGCAACACGGGTAACGAGTTTTCCTGTTGGCACACTGTTGAAGTATTGAATGTCTTGCGTCTCTACATGGGTGAAGATTTCTTCACGAATGTTGTAGATGATTTGCTGACCGGTTTTTTGAAGCACCATGGTCTGCATGTATTCGAAGAGGCCTGCGAGCAAGATGGACCCTCCGAAAAGCGAAAGCAGCAAGACAAGTCTTTGCGTATCAATGGTTTCTGCGGCGAGGATGTCTATGCTCAAACCGATGATGAATGGCTCTACAAGCGCAAAGCCTACTGAGAGAATAACCAGCACAAACGTCAGGATGAACCAGAGATAATAAGGTTTCGCGTATTGATAAAGGCGGTTTAGAATCTGTCCGTCACTGTAAGTATACTGTCTTTTGTCTGTATCGATATCGTACATTATGCCGCCTCCTCTTCGTCTTCTAGTCTTTGTCTTTCCACAAGGTCGGCATAGAACTTGCAGCGTTCATAAAGTGCTTCATGGGTGCCTATGTCGAGGACTTCGCCTTCATCGATGACGATGATCTTATCAGCGTTTTTAATGGTGGAAATTCTGTGGGCAATCAAAATGGTGGTTTTACCCTCGCGAATGGTTCTGAGGTTTTTGAGTATTTTTTCTTCCGTGGAAGTATCCACGGCGCTGACTGAATCATCAAGAATGAGGATTGGAGGTTCTTTGGCAAGGGCACGGGCGATGGACAGACGTTGTTTTTGTCCACCCGACAAGGTGACGCCTCGCTCACCAATCACGGTGTCATAGCCTTCTTTGAATTCAACGATATTGTCATGCACATCACTCAGTTTGGCCATGTCTTCAATGCGCCCATACGATTCGCTTTCCTTATCGATGCCAAGCGCAATGTTGTTCTTGATGGTGTCTGAGAACAAGAAGCCATCCTGTGGTACATAACCGATGCTTTCTCTGACCTGCCTGATGGGCAGGTTCATGATGTCATACCCATCAAGTTTAAGTTCATTTTCTCCAAGGTTGTAAAGCCTCAGCAACAAGTCCACGATGCTCGTCTTACCGCTCCCTGTACGCCCTAGAATACCGACCATTTCACCCTGGTTGATTTCAAAGGTGATGTCTTTGAGTACATAATCCGAGCCATCGGGGTATTGGAAATTCAAATGGTTGAATGTGATGTTGCCATCGAGTTTCTCGACTTCAACGGGGTTGTCGTCATAGATGTCTACGGGTTCATTCAATATGCGTTCGATTCTTTCAAGTGACGCCCGGCCACGGCTTCTTACGTTGATGATTTCACTGATGGCCATCATCGGCCATACAAGCATGCCGAAGTAGGAAAGAAACGCTACGAGGTCGCCGATGGTGAATGGATCCGCTGAGCCTTGAGTCGAGGTCACGAGCTCAGCGCCAAAGGCGATGATGAGCACGAAGACGAGACTGACAATCGTTCTTACGATAACGCGCATGAGCATGGCCATGCGGGCAAAGCGAACGTTTTTAATGCGCGCGATTTCATTGCGCTTGAGAAAGTGTTTGATTTCAAGGTTTTCCTTCACGAAAGCCTTGATGACCGTTATCCCGGACAAGCTTTCCTGCGTGACGTCTGAGAGGTCCTCAAACGCCTGTTGGGATTCACGGAACCGTTTACGCATCTTGTTTCCGATGGTAAGTCCGGTGGTTGTGACGAGTATGAAAGGAATAATCAGTATGAGCGTAAGGCGTGCATCAAGCATGAACATGCGCATGAATACAAGCGCGCCCAGGAACGTCGCATCGACCATCATGATCATGCCCGGGCCTACGGCGCGTCTGATTGCTCTGATGTCGTTGGTGAAGTGGGCCATGAGTCCGCCGACTTTACGTTCTGAATAGAAACGGTTTGAGAGTTTGAGTGCGTGGTTGAACATGTCTTCACGCAGTTCAAACGTGACGCGTCTGGACGCGCCCATGATGCCAAAACGCCAGATGAACCGGCCACTGACAATCAAGGCCGCAATGCCTGCAAGCGTCAGGATGATGGATTGAAGCGCGTCCATCATTTCAGGTTCACTGAGGGTCCCTTTTCGAAAAGCATCGAGTTCATCGACGAGTTGACCGATAATGACCGGCACTTCAAGCTGAGCAAGGTCGACCACAATGAGGGCGACAACCCCCATCAGGAATAAATAGAAAAACTTGATGTAGTATTTGTTTATGGATTTTGAAAATAACATGTTACCCACGTCCTATCTTGTCAAAAAGACTTTTTAATGTATGGATTTCTTCTGCACTGAGTGTTTCAAAGATCTTGTCTATGGCGCGGTCACTTTCCAGTACGTTGGTTTTCGCAATGAGTTTGCCACGTTTGGTCAAGGTGATGTAAAAGACACGTCCATCGTCATCACACCGGGTTTTCTTGATGAAACCGGCGCGTTCGAATTTATGCATGATTTCTGTCATGGTCGGTTTGGAGAGGTCGAAATATTTCGCCAGCTTCGAAACCGTCATGTCCGATTCCTTGTCTATGACCCTTAGATAATGGAACTGTCTGTCTGTCATCCCTTTGATATCCAATTCTTCATACACTTCCTTGCAACTGTCAAAGTAGAGTTTCAAGAAGGTATTGAACGCGTCTCTAAAGGGTTCTTTTTCCAAAAAACCACCCCATTTCAATAATTGTTAGGTTGAGCCTAACCATACGAGTCTTTTATATTCTACTACACTATGACACATTGTCAATACATAAGAAAAGAAAAATGCCGGAAAAGGTTTTCCGGCATTCATCTAAGTTATTTTCTTTTCTTGATAATGAGCGTCGTCCCTATTATCAGAACGCTTCCCGGTAGGACCAACCAGGGTAGGAAGGAGGGGGCTTCCTCATCGAGTGGCTCACTTATCTTTAGAACCTCTATATCGATGCTGGATGTCACAGTGTCGCCTTTTTGATTCATGTATTCCACCGTATATACGTAGTTGCCTTCTTGTGAGGCATTGTCCGTGTAGGTGTCATCCACTACTTTGTAATCAATCGCATCAAAGTGCTCGAGTTTGTCACTCTTGACGATGAGTTCATTCAACTGAGTCTCGTTGAGGATTGTATTGGCACTTGTCTGAATGGCTTCAGTGAAGGTAAATACCGGCGCAACGTCATCCACGACTTCGATGGTCAGTTCATGTGTCGCTTTATTGGACGCCGCATCCTCGATTTCAAAATAGACTGTATAGGTGCCGATTTTACCCTGTTGATAATGGGTGTCATCGACTGTGATGTCTTCAAAAGTCAAGTCGCTGTCATTGTCTGAAACTTCCGTCTTGCTC
>JAGYML010000017.1 GCA_018400615.1 bacterium
AAAACCGTTGCCATTGAACCGATTACGCCTTCTTCCATTTCGGATCTTGTGAATGCACCTGAAGACCATCACCGTCTGGAGGCGGAAGTATTTGAGACCATGAACAATAACGAGACACTGGTGGTTTATGATGGTGAGCATTTTATGGAAATATTTTTCGGCTCCATTAACAGCATTGAAGTTGAAACGGGCAACAAATATGTTTTCTTTATTAATAGTTCCAATATTGAGGCCCATACTCTGCCTTATAGAGTAGACGGTTATGCTTACCCCAAAGTGGAAATTTTAAGCATGCCCGTAGCGTCAAATATGAATTATCAGGTTGAAGTGCTTGATTTGAACGCTCAAAAAACCAATCCGGGACAAACACCTTTTGCAACTACGCTTGAAGGCACTTTGACTTCCTGGGAACATCCGAACGTTGATTATACTTACTTTGGAATTCAACTGGATGATGACATGATTACGTTGTTAATGCGTGATGAACTCAAGGCCACGTTTGATGAGCATCTTGGCTCTACCATACGTGTTGAAGCTGTGTTTGCAGGCTACAATGAATATTTTGATAGCTACAATGAACATTCGGATGGGTACTATGCCTATCTGGTTGGGACAGACATCGAGATTATTGATTGATCCATCCCCGGCTTGCGAGCCGGGGATTTTTTTAAGTTAAGCATACTTAAACGGGGGTGCATCAATTATTTGGCAGCGTTTTAAAAAGAATCCCTATGGACAAAAGAATCACAGATTGTATAATTGAAGTAGGGTGCATAGATGAAATCAATGAAGCCTTCATTATATTTCATGAAAAAGCCCAAGGGTATAAGACACCATTCTTTGTGCAATCCTTTTTAAATTTTTATGAGACCAGACAATGGAAAGGGGCTTTAATATGACAATCAAAACTCTGAAAAACCGTGTGATTTTTGCGGTGTTACCATTGATTCCATTAGGGGCTTATGGCATCATAAAATTCTTTTTAACAGAGCCTATCCCCTATGAAGACATGCCCAATGGGTATGATATATTGGGCGTACTGTTGATTGTGATGGTGGCGCTTTTTCTTAGTAGTTTCTTGATGCTGCTGCTCATATTCCCCAAATATAGAAACAGTCTTTCCGCTGACTTCAGGCACAAGGCTTACAGGCTTTTCAGCGTATACCTATTCTTTTTGATGCTTGCCTGGGTCTTGGTAGCTTACAATGTTGCTGAGACGCTTTCGAGAGTACTTGATTCTTTTTTTATTGATTTTCAAGGGCCAGTGATTGCCATGATTGGCATCAATGCCATTCAGATTATCGGAGTCCTTCTCATTCAACAGTTCAAAGTGAGATTCAAATGGGATTGGCTGCAAAAGGGTTTGTTGATGGTGACGGGCATGACGTTTATCGCTTTATTGGTGATGGTCATAAGACCTTCTTCAATGACTGCTTGTATCAACAGTTTCTGGTTGTCCAGAATAAATTATATTGTAGGTGGCGAAAACCAATATGGGGGAGTGTCTTTCAAAACACTTTTCATCATTGGAAGCTTCCTTATACGTGTGCTTTCCTTGAGGGTAAAGCCGGCAGTGTGATTTAGAGGATGCTTGCATGGTACGCCTGGTCTTTAAAGATCAGGCGCTTTTTGATTTTCTTACTTTAAAAGATAAAGGTTTTACTCAGCGAGCGCGTCGCTTTTATTTTAACGAGTGATAGCGTTTAATCTTTGTTTTTGATACAATAAAGGCAACCATTGTTAAAGAATAGAAACGAGATGATGAATCGATATGGATATTAAACGACTGAAAACCTTCGATGTTGATACCCTCAAGACCCTTTACAGAAACAACCACTGGGATATGTATCTCAAAGACATGACAGGGTTCAAGAAGATGTTTGAGAATTCCACGGCCGTATATGGAGCTTATGAGTATGATAGGCTTATCGGGCTGGCGCGTGTCATCAGTGATGATGTGCATATTCTTTATATTCAGGATGTCCTTGTGGATCCTGAGTCTACAAAAAAAGGTGTGGGAAGCGCCCTCATGAAAACAGTACTGAAGGCTTATGACCACGTAAGACAAAAAGTGCTACTGACAGACGTAGATGCCCAAGGCGCTCACAGGCTCTATGAACTTCACGGGTTTAAGAAGACCAATCAAAAAGGGCTCGTGTGTTATGTCAGATTTGATTAAATACCATAAAAGTCAATTGAAAATGAGGGATACGGTATGAAAAGAAAAACATTCTATATCATGATCGGTGTGGGACTGTTCATCACATTCTTGTTTATTTTGGTTTCCAACGTATTGGATGTAGGCTTGAAGATGCGGGAGATCCATCCGTATGCGGAATATGGTTTTTATGGGGTGGCAGTCATTCTTTTTGTGGTCCTCGTTCTCAATCCGCTGAGAGTCATCATGTTCGCACCCACATTCAAGATCAACGCCCTTGAAAACGAAGACAAGAATATACGTGTTTATAGACGTTCGGCGAAAACCATGATGAAAAGCAAACACATCACGGACGCCGAGCGCAACCGACTCAAAATGGCGCTTCACCATGATGAAGATTTGTCTGTGGCACTCAAAGGGGTATTTGAAGGGTCGATCAAGACCGATGTCGATGCCATCATCAAACAGTACGCCAAAACAGCCTTGGTCACTACGGCCATTTCTCAAAACGGAAACCTTGACATGTTCGCCGTCATCTTCACGAACTTCCGCATGATCAAGGCCATCGTTGAGAGAAGCGGGTTCCGTCCAGGCTATGTACGCCTCGCAAAACTTTCCATCAATGTGGCGGTTATCGCCATGGTCGCAGAAGGCCTTGAAGATGTCGACATCAATGAAGCCCTGCCTTCAAGACTCGGTGAAACCGTCAAGGACATTCCCCTGGTCCGCTCCATGACCAATTCCGTTTTCCAAGGCATATCAAACGGCATGCTCACCGCGCGGATTGGGATTGTGACGCGTCGCTACCTCTTTCAGGAAAACCAACTCAAGAATCCAAGAGAAATGCGTCGCGCGGCTTTCAAGGAATCCTTCACGCTCATGCCTTCAATCGTGAGTGAGGGCCTCGCGAGTTTCCCTAAAAACGTCATGAGCTTCATGACCAAACCCTTTAGAACCAAACCCTTCTCCAAGAAAGGACCTGAGACTCCATGAATGAAAAACAGCTAATAGTCTATGCACGCCTCGTATTGCTTAGAGGTGTGGCGTTGAAAGAAAATGAAGAACTCGTGATCAATGCCCCAATCACTGCACAGGATTTTGTAAGAAAACTCACTGAGGAAGCTTACAGAACCTTCAAAAGTGGGACGGTGCATGTGAATTATCAGGACCCCTACCTCTCACGTGCCGCCTACCGGTACGCCAGTGAAGATGTATTGAAGGATGTACCTGATTATATTCTTCACAGACTCAAAGAAACCACCAACCGAAAAGCGGCCTTCATCAATGTCGCCACAAGTTTCCCCGACCTCATGCAAGGGGTGGATCAAAAACGTGCAAACATGGCCAGGAAGGCCATGACTCCAAAAACCAGGCCTTACCAGGACAAGATATTGAGAACCCTCAAATGGAGCGTTGTGCCTTACCCATCCTTCGAATGGTCCAAAAAGGTTTATCCCGATTATGACGCGGGGGATGGCCTCATGCAATTCTTCGAAGACCTTATCAGCATGCTTCGCCTTGATGAGGAAAACCCATTGGACGCCTTTACCAAACACCTCAATGAATTGGAAAAAACACGAAAAGCACTGAATGACATGCGTTTTGAAAAACTCATTTATCAAGGGGGCGGCACGGACCTCACTGTTGAACTGCCAAAAGCCCACAGGTGGGTATCCGGGGCCCAAAAAAGAGGCAAGGACATATTCATCCCCAATATTCCAACAGAAGAACTGTTCACCGTGCCTAAAAAGACCGGCGTCAACGGGACCCTCGTGGTCACCAAACCGATGAGTGTCAGAGGCACGAGCATCCAACCCTTCACCCTGACTTTCAAGGATGGCAAGGTTGAGCATATCGAGAGTGAAGATCGCTCCACGCTCGATAAAGTGTTCAAGATTGATGAAGGTGCCCAGTATCTGGGTGAAGTCGCCCTTGTAGAGGAAACCTCGCCTGTAGGGCGTAGTGGAAGACTATACTTTCAGACTCTGCTTGATGAAAACGCAAGTTCGCATTTCGCTTTTGGCAATGCCTACATGAACGCGATAAAAAATGAAGACAAGATAAAAGACGTCAAGACACTGGCTCAGAAACATGGCGTTAACCGCAGTGCCGTGCATCTGGATTTCATGGTCGGAAGCGTCAACCTTTCCATTACCGGTGTGAAAGAAGACGGAGAAGAAGTGCCCATCATGCGTGATGGACTGTTTACGGAATTCATCGTATAGAAAAACCGCAGCGCCTGAGACAGGCGTTGCGGTTTTTAAATGTTTAAAATTGATTTAGATTCTCACCAAGGGCATTGACCATTACGATAAACCAGAGGGTGAACAGAGCCCAGGGTATAATGGAAATGAGAAATTTCAAGAAGCGTTCTTTGGACGTTATCCGAATCCATTGCACGAGCATGTAAAGTGGCACAAGCAGTGCAAAGAAATAAAACACGTATACATAAATGAAATCAAACAACACGATGGACGCATTCAAAGCCTCGCTTATCAGATTGAAAAGCATGACAAGACTTGAAAATGCCAGTACGCTGAACAAGCCTTTTTCAAAATTATTGAAAGTCATATCATTCCTCGCTTACATAGTTGTAAAGCAATTCAATGGTGGCTTTGACGGCTTTGTAGTGGGTACGTTCCATACCGTGTGAGGCATGGACACCCGGGCCTATGAGCCCGCCTTTGAAGTCATTCCCACCACTGCGCGCTGCGGAGACATCACTGCCATACATCGGATAGATGTCCACGGCATGGTTGATGGAATGTTTGACCGCCAGGTTCTTGAAAAGACTCACAAGGTCATAGTCATATGGGCCACTTGAATCCTTGGCACAAATGGACACGTCTTCTTCAGTGCAGGATAAGTCATCTCCGATGCAGCCCATGTCCACCGCAATCAGTTCATCAACTTCGGGAATAAAGGCACTGCCGTGTCCCACCTCTTCAAAAGTGCTGATAATCAGTTTGAGGTTTGGAACAGGTACTGTGTGTGCTTCCTTGAGGGCTTTCACAAGTCCGAAAACACTTGCGACGTTGATTTTGTCATCGAGGAATCTCGATTTGATGTAACCACTGTCGGTGATGGTGGTTTTCGGATCGAAAACGATGTAATCGCCCACCGAAATTCCAAGATCAAGCACGTCCTGTTTGGAATGGACCTGTTCGTCAATCCGTACGTACATGTTCTGTGGATCGCGGGTTTTGGTTTTGGCGTCCTTGTGGACGTGAACAGCCGGCGAGTCGCTTAAAAAGGTACCGGTGTAACTTTTGCCTTCACGAGTAAGTACCTGGCAGTATTCACCATCAAGCGTTGGCCAAAGCGGACCACCGATCGATGTGAATTTGATATGGCCTTTGTCGTTGATGCTTCGTACCATCGCGCCAAGCGTATCCACGTGGACAATCAAGCCCACGGTTTTATTGCTGCTTCCTGGCATATCAACGATGAGGTTGCCTTTTTTGGTCTGGATGGATTGAAGGTCAAAGGCGTTGGCTTCTTGTTTGATGCGTTCGATGACTTCTTTGGTATAGCCACTTGGTGAAGGGATTTCAAGAATCTCTTTTGCAAGTGAGAGTACGTAGTTTTTATCGATGTTCACAGTATCACCTCGTATATTTTAGGGTCCTATTGGTTATTATAGCATAAAAAATCCCCCATAAAAGTAGCAAAGCTACGCTTATTGGGGGAAGAGGGTTTTAACGAGGGAACAAATCACCGGTTTGTTCGGTGTCGATTTCAACTCTGCGGTTTCTTTGTTTCATGATGAGGTCCTGGTAGAATTTTGGGTTGTCCTTGATTCTTTTGAGCATGATGGAAATGTAATCTTCGAAGTCAGTCACGCAGAAGTCTTTTTCACAGTCCTGTGTATGAAGGGCGAAGATGTTGTCACCCGTTGTGGTTAGATGGTTGTTTTCTGTGTGTAAATCGAAATAGATGCGTTCACTGATTTCAGGGACGAAACGGGTTTCAAGTCTCTCGGGATACCGCTTCTTGACAAGTGTTTTGCCCTGTTTTTCGTAACGGAAATTAACGATGACGAACTTGGTACCACCAAATAATTTGAGAAGTTTTTCAGGGACTTCATCCTTCTCAACACAAATCAGTGAATGGTAATCCACCGTCATGTCTTCAAGGGTATCATCCTGCAACTTTTCAATCTCTTTTCTGGCCTTTTGCCATTCATCCGTTTTAAAGGTTTTGTGCACCTCTGTGGAATGGTCGAACTTGTCGACTTCCAGTTTGCCGTCTTTGTCGAAGGTGATTTTTTCAATATGGATCTCACCCTTAAGAGCATGGTCTTCGCGATGGGTTTCTTTGAATCGTTTGAGGCCTTTTTTCTCTGCTTTGAATGAACGATCAAGCACATGTCCATCTTCAAAAACTTCGATGAGACTGAAGGTATCTTCGTGAATATCGTATTGTTTCCAGTATACAATTTTCTGTTCCATAAGCTTTGCCTCCTAGTGTGTAATTTAATTCAATGATAGCATTTAATTATAATGCTTACAAATTATTCGCTAACTTATATTGAGGGTCAGCGTCTTATGGAATTAGAAAAAAAATTGCATTTCAGAGCGACGATTCATATAATGAAACCATGAAAGAAAAACCTTGAAACCATAAGCATTCATCAAAGGGATTATCACATTGCTTTTTGAAAGGAGCGATACCGTGGCTTGGATTAAAGAGAAAAACCGAAGAAAAAGCCTAGTGCTTGAAACACTTTACAAACACGCGGAAGAAAAAACCGGGCGCCCTGTTGCGAACATACTGAAGGTACACAGTTTGAAACCGAATATTCTTAAAGGGCATGTGGAACTCCATGAAGCCATCATGTTTAAAGAATGCGAGCTTTCAGGCACACAAAAAGAGATGATTGGTGTGGTCGTATCGGCTGCTAACGAATGCCTGGATTGTGTCGAGCATCATCGTGAAGCCTTGAATCAGGTGACAGTGGATGAGGCTTTGATGAAACAGATAGCCAAAGACTACATGAAGGCCGACATTGAAGAAGTCGACAAGGCCATCTGCCAATACGCGGAAACTCTGACCAAAACCCCCTATAAGATGACAAAAGCCACCATAGACCATTTCAAAGAACTCGGTCTTAGTGATACCGCCATCCTTGAGATCAATCAGGTTACCGCCTATTTCAACTATATGAACCGGGTGGTTCAAGGTCTGGGCGTTGAACTTTAAACCTGATATATTTGAACCATCCCCTTTTATGAAGGCGTCGAGAAGTTATTTCTTAAGAACTTGGCGATGGTTTTGTGAACTGAACGCATACCCGGATTATTGAATCGACCAGTCACAGGGGTTTCAAAACCGTTTGAACATGGTATATAGTCTGAACCCGGACTTTATAGCCATCATTCAATCAACGATAAAAGAGCCTGCCCGAATCAATCGGGCAGACCTTTTTGAATGCATGATAAGCCGTATCAATCCTTGGAAAGGTAATCGGTTCTAAGGATGCGTTTTGAGAGTTCATAATCAAGCAGGGCTTTTTCATATGACGCCAACAATCCATCTTCCAAGGAATCAGAGAGGGAATAAAGCGTATCGCCTGTATAGACTGAGTAGTCTTTGAAATAGACCTGGGAAGGGGCCTGTGAAAACATGTCACGCCCTATGTAGTAGCGGTAGTCACTTTCGATATCAAAAAGATTGAGAAGGGTTGGTAAAAGGTCCAAAGAAGAGGTGAGTCTGTTTATTTTCATGCCTGTGAGCCCTTCATTGTAGATATAAAGGGGGGCTTTGCTTTTTTGGTATGGCTCGTGGATTTTCTTATGGTCTTCGTAAAGAGTCTGATTCAGGGTGTAGGGGTAGTGGTCGGTGGTAAGCACGATGACAGTCTCTTCCAAGAGATTTTTTGCTTCTAAATCTTCAAACACAAGGCCAACCATGCGGTCCAGTTCCATTTGCGCTGCAATGTAGTATTTGAGTTCACTGTCCATATCCTGCCCGTAATAGGCATCCACTTCAGGGTAATGTTTGCGCGCTGCGAGGTTTACATCACTATAAGGCGAGTGTCCGCTCAATGTGAGTATGAAACTCATGAAACGGTCGTCTTCTTTGATCATAATGTCTTTGGCGTGTTCGAAGAAGACAGAGTCATACCGTTTGTCTGCATCGCTCAAATCAAGAGTGTGTTGACCATAAAGAGCCTCGTAACCCAAACCATCATACACCAGGTCCCTGGTGTAAAATGCCTTGTAGTTACTGTGGAAGGCCTGGCTAAGATAACCCGCTTCATTAAAGCGGTTTGCAAGAGAAGTCTCATAGCTGTTGGTGTTGTAGGTATAACAGGTGGGTCCGTCCTCAATAGAGGGAATCAGTCCCGTGTTCATCATGATTTCCCCATCACAGGTGGTTCTTGGAAATACCGGCACGTAATGGTTCGTGAAATCCATGCCACCCTGTTTGAGTCTGTATAGGTTCGGCGTGAGGGTTTCATTGACGGCGAGTTCATCAAAACTTTCACCCACAATATAGAGAAGGTTCTTGTCTTTGAACAGTCCACTCATTGGATTGCTTTCATGGGTATCTTCCTGGGTTTCAAAATGGGTATCGAGAAATTCAATACTACCTTTATACTCAAAATCAGGCGCAAGGGTCTGGCTCAAGTCGCGAATAATCAGATTGAAAGAACCGTAGTTCTCAACGAAGGCTTTTCTCGAAAAGACGGACGTGTAAAGGTAATGGTCACTGGTGTGAAGCCTGGCGAGCTTCACTGGATAATCTGCGTTAAGGTTGATGAGCGCAAGCAGTAAAAACACGCTTGTGAGTTTGGACGCAAGTGAATAGTTGGGCATGGTGGGTCTTTTTAATCTTTTGATGAGTATGAAAACCAAAAGAACACTCATGACCACAAGTGCCTGATACCAACTTGCGTGAATCATGTTTTCAGCGGATTCCACACCCTCTCTTAGGGTCCCCGCTTCCTTGAAACTGAATAGATCATTGAACACCTGAAAGTAGAGATCCTGAAAGAAAAGATAGATGGACGCCAATAAAAGGACGGCCTTGTTCATAAGGTTGCGCCATTTCAAGGAAAGAAAACTCGCCCCCATGAATAACAGATATAGAATGAAGACTGTGCTGAAAAAATAGGTTTTGTCCACTTCCATGCCGTTTTTGTATATGAATAAAAGATCAAGCGTGACGACTGTGAGACCGGTTATGACCGTTGAAAGTTGTGGGCTCCAACGGTAAATGATATACGCTTTTGGATACAAGAACGCATACACGAAAACCAGGAAAGAACCAATGAATAGCGTCCATATCAAAAAGGATTCGACTGTATCATTCGTGCCGTCTTTTAAAAAGAAGCCAAGTCGAATACCAAGCAATACCACTAAAAATCCAAGCATGTATAGTATGTTTCTTGTTTTGGAATGCATCCCTATCCCCTGTTTCTATAATTATGATAGTTATTATCGCACGCAATTACAAATAACTCAAACCATTTCAAACAGGGTGTTTGTTAATTTCAAACTTTTTGGTGCCTGGATAGTTTAAACGCCCTTTACATGTTATAATATGAGCGGTGATAATTATGCAAATAGTCTATGGTGGTGCGTTTAATCCACCTACCAAAGCGCATCTTGACGTCTATTATTTTCTCCATCACAAGGTGAGTATTGAAAAGTTCATCTATTTGCCCGTGGGGAAGGCGTATGAAAAAGACGCCTTGGAGGATGACACCCACCGTTTCAATATGCTTAAAAGAATGGTCTCAGGGCTTTCAGATGTTGAAATCTCCAATATGGAGCTTAATGATGAGACTTACCTTGGAACCTATGAAAGCCTTAGAAGATTGAAAGAATCCGACAAACGCATGGCCTTTATCATAGGGGCCGATCACTTGAAAACACTCTCAAAATGGAAACACAGTGACAAGCTTCTAAATGAGTTTGAATGCCTTGTCTTAAACCGTGATGGGAAGCCCCTCGATGAATGGATTGAACAGGATGCGTATTTGAGCAAACATAAAGCACGCATTCATGTTTTTTCCGACTTCAAAGTGGATGTATCCTCAAGTGAATTCAGAAACACCCTTAATGAAAACCTCGTCGTGCCCTCCGTTTTCAACTACATAAGAGAACACGGCTTATACGGAATGAAGAAAGAAGGCTAAATATGTACAACAGAGAATTCATCAAAGTTGCAAGTGTGACGCCGAAACTCAGAGTCGCCAATCCCAAATACAACGTCGAAGAGATGTTAAGGCTTTTAAAGGATGTGCGCTCGAGCATCACTGTTTTCCCCGAACTCGGCGTGACAGCCTATACCTGTAACGACCTGTTTTTTCAAAACAGTCTTTTGAAAGACACCAAAAAAGCCATCCGCCACCTTCTTGACAACAACCCTTACGAGGGCATCCTCGTTTTCGGTGCGCCCTTTCAGATTGATGGCATTCTGTATAATTCCGCCTTTATCGCAAAGGGAAAGGAACTGCTTGGAATCGTCCCGAAATTCTACCTTCCAAACACCCAGGAATTTTATGAAAAACGCTGGTTCACAAGTGCGTTTGACATTGTTAAAACCACCAAGATGATTCGTTTTCTAGGCCAGGTTGTACCCTTTGGCTCGATTGTGTTCAAAGAAGAAGAATCAAATCTGTCTTTCGGCATTGAAATATGTGAAGACATGTGGGCCCCCATATCCCCTGGGAACCTGCTTGCCCTTCAAGGCGCACAGCTCATACTGAACCTGAGTGCCTCAAACGAATACCTTGATAAAAGAGAAGTCAGAAAACGCACCATAGTCGAACACTCCAGAAGAAACGCAGGGGGCTATGTCTACTGCAGCGCCGGTGTGAACGAATCCACAAGTGAAACGGTCTTCAGCGGTCATAACGTCATTGCACAAAATGGTGAACTGCTCGTGGAAACGGAACACTTTTCCCGTGAAAGTGAAATCATTTATGGCGACATCGATATTTCTCAGATTGCTTACAAGCGAAAATCGAATTCCTCTTTCAGAGATTCACTCAACCGACACCACTTTCCGACAGTCGAAGTGGACTTCACCCTGAATGAAACGGATGATTACACTTTTGAAAAACCCTTCGACAAAACACCGTTCGTCCCCAAGGAAAACCCGGATGAGGCTTTTGAGAAAATTGCGGCTTTGCAGGAAAATGCGCTTATCAAGCGCATCAAACATATAGGCTCCGATAAAATCGTTATCGGAATCAGTGGGGGACTGGATTCCACGCTGGCGCTGCTCATCGCAGTCAGAGTCATGGACAGTCTCAACCGCTCCCGCAAGGATGTACTTGCTGTGACCATGCCGGCACTGGCTACGAGTGACCGTACCAAGAAACAGGCCCATGCCCTTGGTGAAAAACTTGGTGTGACCATGCGCGAAATCGACTTGAATGATCACGTCAATGCCCATCTGGACATGATTGGCCACGATGGAAAAACACAGGATAAAGCCTATGAAAATGCCCAGGCAAGAGCCCGAACCATGGTACTTATGAACCTGGCGAATATGCATGGCGGCATCGTACTTGGCACGGGGGACATGAGTGAAATTGCCCTCGGATGGTCCACTTACAACGGAGATCAGATGAGCATGTACAATATCAATGCAGGCATCCCCAAGACGCTTGTGCGCTTCATGATTCAAAACTATGCCTACCGCAAGTTCGGTGACACCATCAAACAGACAGTGGAAGATGTACTGGACACTCCAATCTCCCCTGAACTGCTTATGGGTCAGGCGACCGAAGACGAAATCGGATCTTATGAAATCAATGACTTCATCATGCATCGATTCCTCAGATACGGAGACGATGAAGACCGCATAGAATGGCTTATCAGCAAAGCCTTCAGTCTAAGTGAAGAAACCGCCGCAGATTACGTGACCAAATTTTTTAAACGCTTTTATTCCCAACAATTCAAACGTCAGGCCTCACCTGACGCACCGAAGATTCTCGATGTGTCGCTCTCACCAAGAGCTGACTTCAGAATGCCTTCCGATGTGGATAAGCGCGAAGGAGAATAACCATGAAAAAAACAGTCGTACTCGGAATGAGTGGAGGCGTGGATTCAAGCGTCGCCGCCCATCTCCTCAAAAAACAGGGTTACACCGTCATCGGACTTTTCATGCGCAACTGGGACAGTGCCGCGAATCAGGATCTCCGTGGCAATCCCACCTTGCAAGATGATACCTGTCCACAGGAACTGGACTACCAGGACGCGCTCAAAGTCGCGAATCACTTAGGCATTCGACTTGAACGCGTGGACTTTATAGAAGAATACTGGCGCGATGTCTTTGAATACTTCCTGGACGAATACAGAAAAGGAAGAACACCGAACCCTGATATCATGTGCAACAAATACATCAAATTCGATGCCTTTAAAAAACACGCGGAAATGTTCAATCCCGATTATATCGCGATGGGCCACTTCGCCCGTGTAAAAAGAAATGGCGAGCTCAAACTTTTAAGAGGGGTCGATCCGAACAAGGATCAGACCTATTTTCTGAGTCAGCTCACCGAAGATCAATTGTCAAATGCCCTATTCCCAGTGGGTGAACTCACTAAAGAAGAAGTGCGGGACATTGCCGAAAAAACCGGCATCCCCACCGCAGAGAAAAAAGACTCCACAGGCATCTGTTTCATCGGAGAAAGACACTTTGACGAATTCCTCAGAAACTACCTTCCTGCCAAGGAAGGGGACATCAAAACCCTGAGTGGAGACATTATCGGCAAACACGTGGGGCTTATGCACTATACAATCGGTCAGCGAAAAGGGCTTGGCATTGGTGGCCACAAGAAATATGACAACAAGCCCTGGTTTGTAGTGGGCAAGGATCTAGTGACCAATACGCTTTATGCAGGACAAGGCTACCATCATGAAGCGCTTTATGCAACCGAGTGCCTGCTTGAAGACGTCTCGACTGTCAACAAGTCCACCAACCTTGAAGGCAAGCATATCACCGCAAAATTCAGGTACCGCCAAAAGGACCACGCCGTGACAATCAAACGTGAAAGCGACGGACTGCACGTTCATTTCGATGACCCTGTGCGCGCCGTGACACCCGGTCAGGCCTGCGTTTTCTATGACGGTGAAGTCTGCCTTGGTGGGGGCACCATAAACACCGTCTACAAAGATGGCAAGAAACTACCGTATTAAGTAAGGGGGGGGAGACCATGGCAAAAAAAAGAGGGATAGCCCTAGCGGGCGGTGGCGCCCGTGGCGCCTACCAGATTGGCGCGCTCAAAGCGCTTAGAGAAAACGGGTATCTTGAAAATGTGTACGCCATATCCGGAGCGAGCGTGGGAAGCCTAAACGCCGTGTTCATCGCGATGGACGCACTTGACAAGGCGGAAGAACTCTGGCTTTCAATGGATGAGAATTCTCTTTTCAAGACGAAGGATACGAATGTACTCAAACGGATTTTGAACGACAAGTTCGATCTTGTGCACAAAGGCCTTTTCAGTACTGAAAAACTCGAAAAGATGATTGACAAATACGTGGATTACGAAGCCATCAAGAAAAAGTGGGTTTATGTGGCCACTTCCTATGTAGGGGACAAGGACACGAGTTTTGTGGACCTGATGAGCCTCAACCTCCGGAATTTCTTCAGTGAGGAAGAGTATGTGCGCTACCCACTCATAAGCGCCATGAACAATGCGATGATCAAGAAGATTCTTTTGGCATCGTGCGCACTGCCTGTCGCGTTCAAACCTGTCAGGATACAGGGCAAGACCTATTACGATGGTGGCATTTTGGATAACACGCCTTACAAACCATTGCTCGAAGCGGGCTGTGATGAAATCATCATCATCGATCTCTTCCGCTTCAACTTCAGACGCCCCGCTAAAATCGAAAACACCGACATGCTTTACTTCTATCCATCCAAAAGCATACGTGGCGTGCTTGACTTTTCACCTGAACAAATAAAACGACGGTTCACTCTGGGTTATGACGACACAATCAAAAAGCTCGAAGAGATGAAAGAAGAACAGGAAAAAGCAGCCACCAAGCACCGTGAAAAAGAAGCGAAGGAACGTTTGAAACGCATGAAGGCCTATGAGAAGCACACCAAACTGAAATCCTGAGACGACTGCGGTCGTCTTTTTTTCATGTTTAAAAAGAAAAAGCCCCCTGTCACTCCAATCATGGAAGTGAAGAGGTGAAAGTATGAAAAAAACAGGCATTCTATTTCTTGTATGTGTTTATCTGTGTGCAGGGCCAGTCACACTCATGGCCAGTGAATACCGTACCTTTGAAGAAATCACTTTCAAATCAAGCTCGTTTGATTTGCTTGAGGACTACAGTGAAACCGATTATGAACTTGCCTATGAAGAAATAGACAAGCGGAAATTCTGGGGGTGGCGCACCCATACGGTACTTAACAACGTCCGTGTAAGCTTTAAAAAGGAAACCATGATGATCATCAGAAACGAAGGCACCAGCGCCATAGAAAAAGACTACACCTTCAAAACCAAGACCAGCAACGCCACACAACTCTCCGCAAGTGGTTCAATCGGGATTGAGGCCAAAGGCCCCATTCAGTCTTTCAAGACAGGGCTTGATTCAGAACTTGAATTTTCAGCTGAATCAAGCACCAAGACCACAGAAGAGGAAACCATTGAAATCGCCATAGATGTCGACCCCATGACAGAACTGAGAATCGAGATATATGGGGAAGGCAAGGTATCCAATGGGGTAGGAAAACTCTACCGTTTTTTCAGAAACACGAAAAAAGGTGGTTGGGAAGTTTTTACCCTCACCTCGCAGTACTATTCCATAGAAAAGGTGATGATTGAACAATGAAACCCATCCTACTGACCTTTCTTTTGTTGGGGTTCTTTGCGGTGAGCTTTTACTCCATCAATACCATTTCAAGCAAACACACCCCTTTGAATGTCCAAACCAACCAGAAACTTATCAGCATGCACCATACAGAAGGCGACACCTTCAAAGTGGATTTGATTGTCAATACAAAACATTCGATGTATGTTTATGAAGAAGCCATGGTAAGCCATAAGCTACAATCAAAAGATGAATTGCTCTCCTTGCCCATCGATTTAGTGAAATATGCCTTCACTGAGCATGATGAACACTTCAGGATTTCTCTGACCTATGCCATGACGTTAGAAGACGCTAGTGAACGCGTGCATCTGGAAGAAGCCATTTTGGTGATTGGCTATGATGACAATAAACACCTATTCATACCCATAGGCGAATTCGCCTATGATTTCACCAAAGACGATTTCAGCAGTCTGGATTATACCGCTTCAACGCCCATCAAAGGCGACTATGGTTATGGGGACAGCGTGGTAGGGCAGTGTATCGGGCTGGCCTCACAAAGTGACGCCCCACTTACTATCAAGGACATCACGCTTTTTTCAAGTCACGTAAAGCCCAATATGGATTATATGGTGGAAGTCACTGGCCCCGTGAATCCACTGATGGACCTTGAAACCATTCTGAATACACCTTACAACCCAAAAAACCCTTCAGTAGCCCCCAAAACCCTGACCCTTTCTCCAGGTGAAAAGACAACCGTATGCCTGCCGTTTGCGACCACCAGACATTTGAGTGTGGACCATTACCCCATTCAGGTGGTTTATGGTGACGCCGCCCATGACAAGACACTTGTCATCGATGATTTCACCTATGCCGACATCGGACTGGATGGAGTCCCCCATGAGAGCGTGATGCGCGATGGCATTATCGAATAAGCTTGTGGGCTTCAAAAAGACCTATAAAGAAACCTCGCTCGTATTTCACGCACTTCATTTCAAAAAGCGCGTCCAACTTATTACCGGCGCGAACGGATCTGGTAAAACCACGTACTTCAAATGTTTGTCGGGCTGCATGCCTTCTGATGCTGGATTTCTCAAGACAGAGTGTACACTGGCTATAAACGGCGACGCGCTTCCCACTCATCTGACAGTAGTCACTTACCTTGAACTGCTCAGGGCTTTTGAAGACAACAGGGACACGCTTCAAACACTGATAAAACATTTTGACTTAACGTCTTTCATGCACAGGAAAATCGGCACGCTTTCCACCGGTATGGCTCAAAGAGTTGCGCTCACAGGAGCGTTTTTGACCACGAAAGGCATTCTTTTACTTGATGAACCCATGCGTGGCCTCGATCCTTACTATAAAGCCCAGCTGGTTCATCAGGTGAAAAAGTGTGGGCTCAAGACTGTCATTGCAACCCATGAGCCGTCGGCCTACGTGAGTCTCAATTGTGAGGTGCATGCCTTTGAAACCACTGTTTGAGTATGAGATGCGCCGCACCTTTACAAAGAAGAACCTGGGAATGCTTACGGTGTTTGTAGGCCTTTATACAGGCTTACTCATGGGGCTTGGTGGGTATTTCAAACCGGCTCAGGTGCACCTTTTGAATGCGCCCTACATCCAAAGTCATTACCTTTATTACAGTACGTTCATCACCAATTATGCACTGATTGCATGGGCTAGCTGGATTAGTCTGAGTTTATTTCAAAGAGGCGATGAAGACATTGCGCTTCTCATGCGTACTTCCAGAGTGCAAATGTGGGGGGTAAAAACACTTGTCGGACTTGGGTTCATGGGAACCATGACTACCATCCTTCTCAGTATCAATCAAGGGATGCTTGTGACCCTTTCTTTGGAGCATTCAAATCTCTTGAAACGGATTTTTTCACAAGGCGTCACCGTAGTGTATTATTTCAGCGGGTTTTGTCTTATAGCGGTTTTTATAAAGAGCCCACGACAGGCTTTGTTTGTGATGCCTGTCGTCTTTGCAGTCGATACGTTTCTCCCTTCAATCGAACACCAGGAAACCCTCTTTAAAGCATCGTTAAGACTGCTTTTCCCCATGCTTGAAGTCAGTGGAAATACAGACATCCTAGCCCCCACTACGTGGGCCACCCTGGTCTTAAGTGGTCTAAATGTTTTTTTGAATTTTTACGCAATGAAAAACCGCAATTATTGAATATGAACCCCTTGCAGAAGGGGTTGTTAAAAACAGCTTTGTCATGCTATAATACTTACACATAACTTACAATAACTTCGTGAGAAGCGTTTTGTCTTCTTGCTATTTTTATTGAATTTAACCCGGGAAGGTGACTTTATGTGTGGTATAGTGGGCTACATTGGCAACAACAACGCTAAAACAATTGTAATGGATGGACTGAGACGCCTTGAATATCGAGGCTATGATTCTGCGGGGGTAAGTCTTTTCAACCCCGATACCAACGGCTTTGAACTCATCAAGAAAAAAGGACGGATTGTGAACTTGGAAGCTGCTTTGCCAGGGTATTCAACCCCGATTGCAATCGGACATACACGTTGGGCAACACATGGCAAGGTCAGTCAAGAAAATGCGCACCCTCATGTAAGTGCAAGTGGGCGTTTCACCATCGTGCACAATGGTGTCATTGACAATCATATGGAACTTAGAAAAAGATATCTCGAACACGTGGAATTCAAAAGTCAGACGGACAGTGAAGTCATCGTCGAACTGATTGATCTGTTTTCGAAAAACCTTTCAACGGATTCAGCCATTAGAAAGACGCTTTCTGCATTGGAAGGGTCTTACGCACTCCTGGTCATGGACAATACTGATCCCTTTACCATGTATGGTGCGAAACACAAAAGCCCCTTGCTGCTTGGCAAAGGGGAAGAAGGTATGGTCATCGGTTCCGATATGATGGCCCTTATTGACGTGGCAGACAATTATCTTGCTTTGGACGATGAAACATTGGTACGCATGGATACGAAAAACTTCACATTGTACAATATAGATGGAGACGTGCTCCCTTACAAATTATCCAAACTTGAAGTGGATGAGATTGATTCTGACAAGGGTGAATTCGATCATTTCATGTTAAAGGAAATCCATGAACAACCCGCTGTGCTCAGACGCATCATCGGGGAGTACTTCAACGAAACCCACATCAGAATCGATGACGCATTGATACACTCAATCGCCTCCCGTGACCGAATTTACATACTTGCTGCTGGAACTTCCATGCATGCGGGACTCGTGGGCAAAACACTGATAGAAAAACTCACAGACATCCCAGTCGAAGTGCATGTCGCAAGTGAATTCGCCTATGATCCTCCCAAACTTACGGCCAATCCTCAGTTCATCATGATTTCACAAAGTGGTGAAACGGCGGATTTGCGGGCGTGTCTCATGAACCTCAAAAAAGACGCCCATCCGACACTGACTCTCACCAACGTCAAAACCTCCACGCTCGCCCGTGAAGCGGACCATTTTTTACAGCTCTTTGCAGGTCCTGAAATAGCGGTCGCTTCTACAAAGGCCTACACGGCTCAAATTGCCGTGCTGGCCATTCTTGGCTACGCACTCAGTGCGCAAAGTTTCGACCTCAAACGTGAACTTTCAGAAGTCGCCATTGCGATGGAAGACTTTCTCAGCAAAAGCAACTCCATAGAATCAGACGTTAAAACCCTTCTTACCAAACGAAACGCTTTTTATATCGGTCGTGGACTCGACAACAAGGTCTGCATGGAAGCCGCACTCAAATTAAAGGAAATATCCTACATTCAAACAGAAGGCTTCGCAGCAGGCGAACTCAAACATGGCACCATTGCGCTCATTGAAGAGGATACACCGGTCATTGCCATTATTGCGAATGAGAAAACCGCGGAAAACACCAGAAGCAATCTTAGTGAAGTCGAAAGCCGTGGAGCTAAAACCTACACCATCGCCCTTGAAAGTGTGGCCCATGATGACGATGATATTGTCCTCAACAACGTGAGTCCACTTTTATCACCACTGATCACCGTCATTCCCACTCAGCTTATTGCTTATTATGCCGCCCTTCACAGGGATCTTGACATCGACAAACCAAGAAACCTTGCAAAGAGTGTTACCGTGGAATAACTTTCAAACATTCGCATTCTATGCTAAAATAAAGTGCAAATCATGCCCACCAACGAACAACCTGAAGGGATGTTATGAAAGGAGCTCCACCCATGGGAAAATACTTTGGCACAGACGGCATACGTGGCGTTGCGGGGAAACTGCTTGATACACCGCTTGCTTACAACGTTGGCCTCGCCTTGAACAAAGCATTCAAAAGTAAAACAGTTGTAATAGGGAAAGATACGCGTGAATCAGGTGACATGCTCGCTTTAGCGCTTGCATCAGGCGCAATGAGAGGCGGAATGGACGTTCTTTACGCTGGGACGGTGTCCACTCCGATGATTGCCCATTATGCAAAAGAGAAAGCCATGATCGGCATTATGATTACGGCCTCACACAACCCCTATGAAGATAACGGAATCAAAGTCATCGACCAAGGCTACAAGATGAGTGAAGCGAGTGAAAAAATCATTGAATCATTCATTGAAGCACCCACAACGCTCTCACCCACCGAATTTGGACGGTTTACATCAAATGATGATGTTACGAAAACCTACAAAACCTTGTACGAAACCCTTGCGATAAGTAAGATGAATTTGAATGTCTGTTACGACTCAGCAAACGGATCCACTTATTCAATTGCGAACGAGATTCTCAAACCGCTTGTGGACAATGCTGAACAGATTCATGCCACTCCAAATGGTAAAAACATCAATGAATTGTGTGGCTCGATGCATATTGAAGCCATCCAGCAAGCCGTTGTGGAAAAAAGCTGTGACATTGGGTTCAGTTTCGATGGAGACGGTGACCGTGTCCTTGGAGTTGACCACACAGGCAAAGTGTATGACGGAGACTTGTTGCTTTATGTGCTCGCAACGGATATGAAAAAAGAAGGCACCCTTTCAAAGGATACCGTGGTGCTTACCAAAATGAGCAATCCGGGGATTGTCAAGGCGTTCAATGACGCTGGCATCAAAGTCGTGCGTACGGACGTCGGTGACCGCAACGTGTCCTTGGAAATGCAAAAGAACGGGTACGCGCTAGGTGGCGAAAACAGCGGCCATATCATCATGCGTGATTACCTCCAGACAGGCGATGGCTTATTGGTCGCCACAAAAGTCATGGATGTCATCAACAAGGCGAGAAGACCGATTGATAAACTTTGTGAAACCGTGGAAGTCTATCCACAGGTCATGGAAAACATCCGCGACATCGATACATCGCTTGCCGATACCAAGAAAACCCAGAAAGCCGTCAAGGATACACTCAAGACCCTTGGCAAGGACAGTCTGGTACTTATAAGAAAAAGCGGGACCGAACCGGTCATCCGCGTGACGGTGTCTCATAGGGATAGGGACACGGTCGATGAGACCATCACCAAATTGAAAACCATTATTCTTGAACAACAAGAGGGGATTACTGATGAATAAATTTGCACTCGTGCTTGCAGCTGGCAAAGGCACAAGAATGAAAACCATACTTCCAAAATGTGCTTTTCCAATACTTAAAAAACCAATGATTGAATACATTGTGGAAAGTCTTGAAGCTTCAACCATTGATGAAACCTGCGTGGTGGTAGGCCATCAAAGAAAAGTCATTGAAGATATCCTGGATGGCCGGGTAGCCTTCGCCTACCAGGAAAAACAACTCGGTACGGGTCATGCAGCCATGGCCGCAGAAGGCGTACTGGGCGACAAGGAAGGCACCACCCTTATATTGCTTGGAGACATGCCTTTGATTGATGAAACCACCATCGAAAACATTCTCTCAACGCATGAAAAACTAGGGAATGACCTGACAGTTGTGACGACTTCTTACAAAGATCCTCGAGGGTATGGACGCATCATTCGCGACAAGTATGGTAAAATCGAATCCATCATCGAGGATAAGGAATGCACTGAGGAACAAAAAAACATCCAGGAAGTCAATACAGGCATTTATGCGGTGGACAACCATTATCTATTTCAGACACTCAAGCATATTCAAAAAAGCGCCTATCGAAATGAATACTACCTGACAGACATCGTACATCTCATGCGCCATGAGTATACGGTCGGGACCTATACCATACGTGACAACTCAATCGTGATGGGGGTCAACGATCTTTATGCCATCAGCATCGCAGAGAAAGTACTCCGGGATTCAATTAACCGTGAGTTCATGATAAACGGCGTATCCATGATCAACCCTGAAACCATCACCATCGGTCACAATGTGTGTATTGAAGAAAACGTGACCATCTACCCAAATACCACCATCACCGGAGAATCCACCATCGCCGAAGGGGCCCAAATCGGACCCAATACGGAAATTCATAACGGTGTCATTCACAAAGACGTCAGCGTCAAGCACAGTCTTGTGTATGACAGCGTAGTGCATGAGCGCACCACGGTAGGTCCTTTCGCCCATTTAAGAAGCAACGCCAACATCGGCAAGGAAAACCGTATCGGTAACTTCGTTGAAGTCAAGAAATCAAGTACTGGCGCACACACCAAAGCCTCCCATCTTGCCTACATTGGAGACACCACAACCGGAGACAACGTCAACTTTGGGTGTGGCAGCATCACTGTCAATTACGATGGCAAGGAAAAACATGAAACCCATATCGGCGATGATGTCTTCATAGGATGCAATACCAATCTTGTCGCCCCTATCAGTGTAGGAGACAGTGTCTTCATTGCGGCGGGCTCGACGGTGACTGAAAACGTTCCAAGCGGGGCCCTCGCCATCGCGCGCAACAAACAAATCAACAAAGAGGATTATGCCCGCAATCTCATCAAACCCAAAGGCAAGACCGTTGAAACCATTGAGGACGCCAAAGACCCGAAAACCAGTTGAAATGGCTTGACAATCATTAACTTTATGCTACAATGAATAGAGTAAAAATTAAATATTGGTGGAAAGAAGCGTACCCACGCTCACCTGATTGATGAATCAATAGGTCAACGCTACGATTAAAATCGTTGTTTTGTGTGGGTGCTATATGCACGCACACTTTTTTTGTTTCCCCCAAAAAACCCAGGAGGTGAACACATATTAAAAGAAGAAACCCCAGACGTGGTGCCCCTCGCAAGCAAAAAGGCGACGGCAATGTCAATGAGGACATCCGTGCCCGCGAGATGATGGTCATCAGTGAAGATGGAACCCAGCTTGGTGTCAAATCCAAAAGCGAAGCTTTAGCTTTGGCTGAAGAACGTGAACTGGATGTCGTACTCGTCGCACCGAATGCGAAACCACCGGTTGCTAAATTCATGGATTACAACAAATACCGCTTTGAACAGCAAAAAAAGGCTAAAGAAGCGAAGAAAAAACAAAACATCATGAACTTGAAAGAACTTCGTCTTTCACCGAAAATCGAAGAACACGATTTCGAGACTAAAATCAACAAGGGCCGCAAGTTTATAGAAGATGGCGACAAGTTGAAAGTCTCAATCCGCTTCCGTGGCCGTGAGATGGCCCATACGGATCAAGGCCGCAGTGTCATGATGGATTTCGCAGACCGTTTGAAAGACATCGCCGACTTCGAGTCCCGTCCCAAACAGGACGGCAGGACGATGATTATGACACTCGTCCCTAAAAAAGACAAATAAAGGAGGCCAATCATGCCGAAAATGAAAACCCATTCCGCGACAAAAAAACGCGTAAAACGTACAGCATCAGGGAAAATCAAAATCCCGCATGCTAACCGTTCTCACTTAAAAGGTAACAAAAGCAAAGCCGCTATCCGCCGGAACCGAAACAGCAACTTCATCGATAGCAGTGATATGAAACGCATCAGAAAACAACTCGCCCCAATCAAATAATTCACGTTCAAGGAGGAACAGACAATGCCAAGAGTTAAAGGTGGAACCGTCGCGCGCAAACGTCGTAAGAAGACGTTAAAGCTCGCAAAAGGCTATTTCGGTTCTAAACATTTATTATTCAAAACAGCCAAGCAAGCCGTCATGCATTCGTATGAATTCGCTTATAGAGATAGAAAAAAACGTAAAGGTGATTTCCGCAAACTGTGGATTTCACGCATCAACGCTGCAGCGCGTCAAAACGGAATGACCTATTCAAAACTCATCAACGGACTCAAAACCGCAGGTGTGGAGATCAACCGCAAGATGCTTGCAGACATCGCCGTAAATGACCCTGAAGGCTTCAAAGGTCTTTGCGAAACTGCACAAGAAGGCCTTTCAGGAAAAGCGAAACCCGCTGCTCCCAAGAAAGAAGTCAAAAAAGAAACATCTTCAAACAGCTTCACCCGTGAAGCCCTTGAAGACAAAACCGTTGATGAACTCAAAGAACTTTGCAAGGAACAAGACATCTCGGGCTATTCAAAACTCAAAAAAGACGAAATCATCGACGAACTTCTAAACAACTGATGAAGCGCCACAGACTTGTTCTGTGGCTTTTTGTTTGGTTTGTTTTATTGTTTGACATACGAAGCTATTGAATTGACTAATCGAGTCATGTGCACTATAATGAACCTAACAAAGCCCATTGAATGAGAAACCGCTCAGGTGCGACCCCAACTTATAGTATAAGGGACCGAGGTCTGACTGGTGTACGAATGCCCGTTGTAATGCGGGAATCCTGAAGGTTAGACAAGAGGTCACCCCCATAGTAGAATTCCGGTTCTGCAGACGAGCGGTTTCTCATTCATTGGGCTTTTCGTATTCGAAAATTCACGATTGAAACCTTTATTGCTTGTTATTTCATGGATTGCAACTTATAATGAAAGTGTTAAGAAATCATAAAAAAAGGATGATGTTAAATGAGTAAACTTTCCACTACCGTGCATGTTTACAGCTGGGTTATCAAAGCCGTTGGCGCCGCGCTGTTACTGGCCCTCGCCCTCACACTTTATTTTGTAGAAGTAGCCGTATTGATTGAAGCGTTCGTGGGCGTCATCATCATCATTTACGCACTGATACGCCTTGTCCCGTATGTCAGAAGTCAGAAAAACGATTTGATAAAGACCCTCAACATCGTTGAAATCACTTTGAACATTCTTGTGGGAGCCCTCTTCATCACCGTGGCTCTGACAAGCGAAGATGGCCTTGGTGAAATGTTTGGTTACTTGGTTGGTGGCGTACTGCTCGTACGTGGCATGATTCATTTCTACGGCCTTTCAAGTGGTCATGAAGAAGGCGACCATGTGACTTATTTCTTCCATATTGCCGCCATCGTCCTCGCAACCCTGATTCTATACCGAGGCTTCAACAGTGAAGACCTGGTAATCCTCTTCATCGTACTTGCCTTGATGGGGACTGCGTATCTTGGCTATGATTCATTCAATGGATACAATATGTATCGTAAACGAAAAACCATGACCAAATCCGACGAAACGTCCAAAGAAGATCAGGACAGACCTTCCAAAGGCTATGACGCTCCAAGTGATGAAGAGCGGGATCAAGACCGTATCGTTAGCTAGACAAACAACATTCATTCCCCCTTGCCTATCGCACGAATATTCGATATTTGGCGAAATTGCAGGGGGTTTTCTTTTGACAAATTTCTAAAACAAAGTATAATGATTTGTGTACTACCTATAATGAATGAGGAGGAACTACGTTGAATGACAAGATATGTGAAACCATAAACAAGAGTGCCTTGCTTCACAAAAGACTCATGAACAAGATTCTTGAACGCTTCAGTCTGACCTATGCACAGTATCAGGTCCTCAAGACCATAAAGACCCATTCGTCCCTGACTGCTAAGGAAATCCTCGTCTACATGGATACCGACAAAGCTACGCTTTCAGGGGTTTTATCACGCCTTGAAAGGCAAAACCTCGTCATCAGAACCAAAGATCCAGAAGATAAAAGACTCATGCACATTCAACTGACTGAGAGAAGCAACATGCTCTGTGATCAGGTAGCGCAGGTGGAAACAACGTGTGCGGACGCCCTCACGGAAAACATCAAGGGGCGAGAGCTCAAGAACTTCTTCAGTGTGTTTGAACGCATACTTGAAAACCAGCAAAACAAATTGGAAGAAGAAAGCAAGAGAACCAAGGAGGCAAAAGAATGAAAAACTTCATCACAAGAAATCCGATAGTCAACCTCGTTGCAGGTTTTATCCTCATCGCACTGGCTGTAACCGCCATGTTCTTCACCACATGGATTGAAGACGCGATTGTCTACATCATTGCGACACTGATCATTGGCGTGTCAATTTACCGTTTTTATCTGGATTTCAATCGTACGAATGATAAAAACGCCACCATCATCCTGGTGGTTGAACTGCTCATCGCAATCGGCATCGGCATCTATCTCATGGTCGAAGCCGCCAATGCCTCAAGAATGGTTGGATTCGTCCTATACCTTAGAGGGTTTACTTATCTGATTACGCTACAACTTCTTAAAATCAGCGGGTCATTCAAACGCTTCATGGTCTACATCGTGCTGTTGACACTCGGTGCCTATATGCTCTTTTCAGGGGTGTCAGGTGAAGTGTACTTGCAATACGGCGTATTTGGAATCGTGAGCCTTTATGGCTTGTTGCTACTCTTTGCAGGAGTTCAAGGCCTGAGAGATGGCGCATCAAAACCAAAAGACAAGACCAAACAGAACCCGAAAACCACAGAATAAAACACACATTCAAACCAAACTATCAGGAGGCAATACTATGAAAAAAATCTTGAAAGACCTATCGATGCTAAGAGGCATCCCAGGACAGGAAAAAGAAGTCAGAGATTACATGAAAGACGCCATGGCCCCTTACGCTGACAGCGTGGAAACCGACAATCTCGGAAGTGTCATCGCTAAAAAAGTAGGCAAGGAAGATGGCCCCCGCATCATGGTGGCCGGCCATATGGATGAAGTAGGATTCATGGTTTCCAAAATCACCGATGAAGGGTATGTAAAATTCATTCCTGCGGGTGGTTGGTGGAGTCAGGTCATGCTCGCTCAGCAAATGGAAATCACCACTGCGAACAACACGAGAATTCGTGGAGTCATAGGAGCCAAAGCGCCACACATCCTCACTGAAGAAGAACGCAAAAAACCCATGAAAATGGATGATATGTATCTTGATCTCGGTGTGGACGACAAAGAAGAAGCGCAAAAACTCGGCATCAAAACCGGGGATATGATCACCCCATTCATCGAAAGTGTCGAGCTATCCAACAAAAAAT
>JAGYML010000018.1 GCA_018400615.1 bacterium
TATCAAGGAAACATTCGGGGCGGGCACCCCGCATCGAGATACGCCTTCGCAATCACCAGCACGTTGCAAAGCGCTACACGAATGCACGCATCAAACGCGCCCTCATGCACATGATGCTAGACATAAAGAAAAGTGATCCTCTTACCTTCGAAGTGCCATACCTCCGCATACTCGGGATGAATGAGACCGGGAAAAGCCATCTCAACACCATAAAGAAAGATTTGGACATCCCCCTCATCACCAAAATCACCAGGGACAAACATCCCTTGCTTGAAACCGAACTCAAAGTCACGAGAATCTACGGCCTTAAAATCAGAAAAAACCTCTTCGAAAAGGAATTCGATCCCGTCCATATCCTTTAGCATTTCATTTGCCCAGACAAGGGGAATCATCTATAATTGGTCTTGGGTGATAAAATGAACGCAAAAGAGACTATTAAAAAAGCATTAGGTGCCATTGAAGATCCTTCCAACAACCAGACATTCGAGCAAAACAATGCAGTTCGCTATGTCTCCGTCGAAGAAGATGAAAACAAGGTAAACCTCGTCATTGGTATTGCCAAAGACGATGATGAAACCAAGAAACAGGTCAAAAGACGCATTGCCAAAGTCATTAAGATTGATCTTGGCTACAAAGGCCTCAAGATCGATTTCGAACTTCTCAAGAAGAAAGACAGCATCGTCGATGAAAAACGCAAAATCAAATACATCGGTGTTGCAAGTGGTAAAGGTGGCGTAGGGAAATCCACCGTTGCGGCAAACCTAGCCGTTGCACTAAAACGTATTGGCAAACAGGTCGGCATCATTGACGCAGATATCTATGGCAGTTCCATACCAACGCTTTTCAATATGGATATATTGGCGCCACGCGCTGATGAAAATGAAAAAATAATTCCATTTGAAACACACGGCATTGAACTCATTTCCACAGAATTCTTCATCAAAGACGACAAACCGGTTATGTGGCGCGGCCCCATGCTTGGTAAAATGCTCAACAACTTCTTTTATGATGTTGCATGGAAAGAAGACATTGAATACATCGTCGTCGACTTACCACCAGGAACCGGAGATGTCGCACTTGACATTCAGAAACTGATTCCTGAAAGTGAAATGGTCATCGTGACCACGCCACATCCAAGTGCCTCCCACATTGCAAGACGCGCGGGCTACGCAGCCAAGTCACTGAACCATGATATTCTCGGTGTGGTTGAAAACATGGCATGGCTCAACCATAATGGTGAAGCACTCAAAATCTTCGGCGAAGGCGGCGGAAAAGAAGTTTCAGACAAACTTGAGACCGATCTTCTCCAACAAATCCCTATCGGACAACCTGAAGATGGTCATCCAGGCATCTACAGCATGGGTGAAGACATCGGGGTTGCTTACATCGGACTGGCCAACAAACTCGTTAAAACCATCGAAGACAAATAAGGAAAACCACGTAGAATTGATTCAATTCTACGTGGCTTTTTTTATGCTTCTATCTGTGCAGTCATTTTAGTAAGTGCTTTGTTTTTCTTGGTATAGATTGCAAGGGCTTCTTTGTATCTGGCATTGTCACATGAAAGCGTGATAAGTTTCTTTGAAAATAAATCGATGTAGTCCACTTCCTGTTTTTCAATGGCCAGTGGAAGACATATGTCTTTCAGATATCTTTTATAATCCTGTTCATCTTCATAGATAAGACTTTGAAAATATACTTTTTCGAGCAGTGAATCTTCATTGGTATGCTTGAAAAAATGTTTGATGTGTTCAATATTGTTTGGTGCAGCCAGAAGCAGGGCTCTAAAGAACCAGCAATCCTTGTTGGTATCATCCAGCATCTTGATGGATTCGGTGGTTAACAACGTGTCAGGGAGCAAACGCATTTTTAGATATTGATACATATTGATTAGTTCAACGGATATCCTTTTTGGGGACAGTTCATCAAATTCCTTAAGAGCTTCTTTGGGTGTTTCGCCGATTAGAAAATTAATATGATACAGTTTCAGCATGGTAAGATAATCGGTCTGGTAATACTTATTCAGATTAATCATCGCTGAAGTGTAGTTTCTGATACTTTCCGTTTTTCTTTGAAGTTTTTGTTTGATCAGGAATCCATACACATCATTCAGTACAGTCACATGGGGATCCACATCTTTTTTGTTTTCCATAGCATTGTGAAGCGTAATGGCTTCAACGTATGCATTTGTCTGAAATGCATGAATGACGCAAAGCGTTCCAAACACCGCAAGCATCACGGAATCAAACGTGCTCATTCTTTGTTCCAATTCACCGATGACATGTCTTGAAGCTTTGTAGTCTCTTCTTGATACCGCGAGACAAAGCTGACATAGATGATAAGTCCTTGTTAGTTCAAGCTCCAGGGCTTGCTTCTTAAGAATTTCCAAAAAGTTCAAATCATTTTGATAGAATGCTTTGAAAGCGCGTTTGAGTACTTTGGAGTCCTCGTACTCATCTGAGCATAATTGCAGGTTGACACCACATTTCTTAGACATTTCCTCTACAAAATACGTGTTGGGATTCATACGGTTATTTTCTACTTTTGAAAGATAACTTACACTACATATGCCTGTGGAAAAAGACTCTTGGGTCAAATTCAATTCTTCACGTTTCTTTTTGACAATTTCTCCAATACCTGAAAAAGCTTGTGCAAAAGCAATTTGGTTGTGTCTTTTTGACTCACTTATCAAACGTTTTATTCGGTCGTAATTCATCAGTGTTCTCCTTCCATCTAGTCATTACGCCAAGTCAATACTAGGAGACATCAAGCAAGAATAATAGGCCTCTTTATTGATAAAATGATTATTAAAGCAAACCAATGATACCACATTACAAATAAGGGCGGAAATGATATAATAAAAAACCTTTAAAAGCCTCCGCGCAAGCGTCAAGTGATTAAAGGTTTTTTTATAAACTAATCTTTGTACTCAAGCAAGTCACCAGGTTGACATTCAAGACACTTGCAAATGACTTCGAGTGTTGAGAAGCGAACCGCCTTGACCTTGCCGGTTTTGAGCTTTGAGAGGTTCACCGTGCTGATGCCAGTGCATTCAGACAAAGTATTGAGCTGCATCTTCCTATCAGCCATCACTCTGTCGAGTCTTACGATTATCTCCATCCTTACACCGTCTCTTCGTATTCAGTTTCCAAGAAGGCGCCATACTGGAAGATGCCAATCAGAATGAGTATCAAAAATCCTACGAAGATACGACCCATATCAAGACCATACGTTGCATCAAAGTGTGGTGATGGGATTTGACTTACAAGACTTGATGTGAAGATGAACTCGAATACAGGTAGAATGAAGCCCGCCCCAATGAAAATAAACGCGATGACGTATAGGGACTTGATGGTGAGTGAGGAGAATGGTCTTTCATTTTCCACTTCTGTGAATACGCGTTTCAGCATGTAAAACAGCATCCAAATGAAGGCCACATTGGCCGCCATCGTAATCCCGCCTGATATGAGCATGCTTTTAAGCGTAATCTCGGCATTCATGACATCTTCAGACAGATACATTCCAAGTTGCATGTCGAATACGGCACTCACGTTCATCTCAGACAACGTGAAGGTGACGAGATCTTCAGGGATGAATTGCCCAACCAGGAAGACTACCAGCGACCCTACAAACGCAATACTTAAAATGATGAGACCGATGAGGGCGATGACATTGGCCACGCGAATCATCGTTTTGAAACGTTTTTGATCAAATGTTTTATTCATTGTATCACTCCTTGATTTTATTATAGCACCAAATTTAACGTTGTCAATACTTTTTTTAATGTTTATCATTAAATTATTTATATTAAAAAATGAGGACCCAGTCCTCATTTTACGTTTATGTTGGGGTATCTACAATATGGCTTAAGTGGACAGCCATCGCACTTGGGATTTCTCGACGTGCAGTGGTAACGTCCGAAAAAAATCATCTGATGGTGGGTTTTTGACCATCTGTTCCTGGGGATTTTACGCATGAGCTTTTCTTCGACTTTTAGAGTGGAATCTTTCTTGTAGGCAATTTTGAGTCGTTTTGAGACTCTCTCCACATGGGTGTCGACTGCAATACGGGGTTCAGAGAACCATACGCTCAAGACGACGTTTGCGGTCTTTCTACCTACACCTGGTAGGCTTTCAAGATCAACTTGCGATGAAGGTACGATACCCTCAAATTCATCGCGAAGCGCCACTGCGGTTTTTTTGATGTTTTTGGCTTTGTTTTTGTAAAGGCCAATTCGCCTAATATCATTTTGCAGGGTTTCAAGATCGGCGTCTGCAAAATCATCCACGGTCTTGTATTTTTCAAACAGGGACTTTGTAAGTCTGTTGACTGATGCATCTGTGGTCTGTGCACTTAGCATGACGGCAATCAGCAGTTCAAGACTGTTTGTGTGATTCAGTTCACACTCGGCACTTGGAAAGAGTTTGTCAAGTTCAGTGAGGATTTCGTCTATTCGTCCCATAGTTTGTAAAACTCCTTGAGGGCCTCAGGATTTTTTGTGGGTACCTTGTTCTGGTTTTGGGATTGTTTGCTCAGGATAGAGTCCACGGTCTTGATCGACGACCGTTTGTATTTGAGGGCTTTGAGCGTGGCATCTTTGAGCATATCAAAAGAGTACCCGTCTTCTTCCAGCCATTTTTTAACAAGTTCGCTATCGAGTTGAGTCAGGGGTTTGTTGAAGGCGTCTTCCAGATACGCCACCCATTCACCGATATTGGAAGCCTGCTTGGCTTTATCGTTTTTTATATGGTGGATGACTTTGGAAAGTAAATAATCAACGTTGAATGTTTCGGTTTCCTTGCCATCTTCAGTTTCAGCCAAAGTGATGTCGAGGTATCCCTTGTCCATAAGACTGTCAAGTACGGCCTCGGTTTTTTTCGGAGTAAGACTGAGCCACTTTGAAAATTTCTTCGGTTTGATGATGCGCTCTTGTTCCTGAAGCAGCGTGTGCAGTTTGATGAGGGCCATGGCTTCGGTTTCACTGAGACCGAGTTTGTGGTAATACTTGAGTACGAGCGAAGCATAGCTTAAGACACCATCATCGATGAGCCTTTTTAGAATAGCTTTCACGTGACCACGCCCTTCTTAGAATTTTTTATGTTTTTTTGCAAGTTTCTTGAGTGCGAGCTCAGCCGCATTCTGTTCGGCCTGTTTCTTGGTATTGCCTTTGCCTTCTCCCATCAGAATCTCGTCCATGTAGACACGCACAGTAAAGGTTTTATTGTGTGAGGGGCCATCTTCGCTGATGACCTTGTATACAAGCTGACGCTTGTCGGACTGGACCAGTTCCTGAAGGTGGCTTTTAAAATCGGTGAAGTTGAGTTCGTCATCTTCCTTGACGACTGGAAATACGATTTTTTCCACGACTTTGTAGCACTCATCGAGGCCCTTATCCAAGAATATTGCCCCAATAAAGGCTTCAAAAGCGTCTGCGAGAAGTGCATGGCGATCGCGTCCACCACTTTTTTCTTCGCCACGGCCGAGAAACAGATATTTCCCAAGATCACACGCCTTGGCGTATTCGACCAGGGCGTTCTCATAGACATACCGTGCACGGCGTTTGGTGAGATCGCCTTCGTTGTAGTGCCTGTCTTCTTCATATAGGTACTTGGCCATGATGAGGTCAAGGACCGCGTCCCCAACAAATTCAAGACGCTCGTTTGATTCCTTGTGGTGTTCGTTTGCATATGACGAGTGCGTGAGGGCTGTTTGAAGGAGCCCTTTATTATTGAAATTGAGATTGAAAAACTTTTCTAATTCCTGCATGATCATGCTTCCTCTCCAAGGCGGCTTGAAACCTTATTTATTACATCTTGTCTGACGACGTTTGAGGCTTGAACAATGGCATTCGCAAAGCCCTCGCTTTTGGATGCGCCTTGAGCTTTGATAACGACTCCACGCAACCCCATAATCATGGCGCCTCCAATTTCACTTGGCGACATGCGTTTTTTGAACCGTTTCAGATTGTGTGCCGAAAACAATAGACCCAGTTTACCGAAGAGGCCTTTTTTGAGTTCCTGCTTGAGCATCGTTCCCATGCCTTTTGCGGTTCCTTCAATGGTCTTCATGACGATATTTGCCGTAAAGCCATCACTGATCAATATATCAGCGGGTGGACTCAATACTTCTTTTGGTTCGACGTTTCCATAGAAATTGAGTGCCTTGTTTTGTTTGAAAAGTTCCCCGACCTGCTTATCCATCTCACGGCCTTTGCCGTCTTCAGTGCCAATGTTGATAAGCCCAAGTTTGGGATTTTTGATACCGAGCACTTCTTCTGCATAGACACTGGCAAACTGAGCTTGCTGAACCATGAATTCGGGTTTGATTTCGATGTTGCCCCCGGCATCAAGCAAAATAAACGGCTTATCTCCTGTCGTTGGAAGTACGGGCGCGATGGCGGTTCTTTTCATGGATTTCATGCGTCCTACCAAGATATGCGCTCCTGCAATGAGCGCCTGCGTGGCGCCACTTGATACGACGGCGTCATTCGGACCTTTTCTTACACTTGAAAGGCTTCTTGCCATGGAAGAATCACGGTTGCTTCTGATGGCACCAATCGGGTCTTTCTCTCCCATGCTTATCACACCATTTGTTTCTTCAATGGTAATGCGAGTATCATCTGTCAAATATTTTTTAATGGCTTCAGGGTCGCCATACAGAGTTATTTCAATGTCATCAAGCTTTTTAATAGCTTTCATGGCACCTTCAACTTGTTCTTTGGGGGCATAGTCGCCACCCATTGCATCGACTGCTATTTTAATCATTTAACCTACACCTCACTTATTTTCTCATGCACATATTATAGCATATATGAAGCCTCTGGGCGATGATAAATCAATCAACCCCTACTGCCTCAAACGTATCAAGATGCTTTATGAGCTTTGAAGCCTCTTTGTCAAAATGTTCTTTGGCCATGGTCATAATTTTATGAGCATCCTTGAAGGCTCGTTTGAAGAGGACCATGTCTTGACTATCCTTGCCAAGATAGAGTTCGGTCAATCCACTTTGTCTAGTGCCGATGATATCTCCAAACCCTCTACGGTTCAAGTCGATTTCACTTAATGCAAATCCATCCTGGGTCGTTTCAAGTATTTTTAATCTTTGCAATGCCTCTTCACTGTCTTTTGCAAGTATGAGACACGCCCCCTCACGAGAGCCTCTTCCAACCCGGCCTCTTAACTGATGAAGCTGAGCATAGCCGAACCTTTCCCCATGGTAGACAACCATCAGGGTGGCATTTTCAACGTGTATGCCTACTTCAATCACAGTTGTTGTAACAAGGATGTCAACGGTACCGTCTTTAAAAGCCTTTAAAGTTTTTTCCTTAAGGTCACCTTTCATTTTTCCATGTAGAGCCAAAACCTTGTGTGCTTTAAAATGTGTTGTTAGTTTCTTATATAAGCTCTTAACCCCAACAAGGGTTTCCGTATCTTCAATGGTGGGTGCGACAACATATACCTGCTCGCCTTTTTCAAGCCGTCTTTTTATTGCATTGAAAGCAGGACGCTCACTTTTAAATGTCCTTACAGCAGTCTTCAAGGTGTCCAGGTAACTCTTGGGTCTTTCAATGATGGCAATGTCCATGTCACCAAAAAGAGTCTGTGCCAGAGTTCTCGGTATTGGGGTTGCCGACAGGTAGAGTATATCAGGAACTTCACCTTTTTGTGTTAGTTTATTTCTTTGATTGACACCAAATCTATGCTGTTCATCTGTGATAACCAATCCGAGATTCTTATAACTCACTTTTTTACTGAAAAGTCGGTGGGTGCCTACAACCATATCGAGAGACCCCTCACTCAAAGCTTCAAGCAGAGCCTGATCCTGGTGGGTCTCTGTGAAGAGACCGATTGACTTGTCCATGCTTTTAAGCATCTCAATGGCACTTTCATACTGCTGCGTCGCGAGAATTTCCGTAGGAACCATGAAGGCGACTTGATAGTTTGAAGACAGTGCAATCGCCGCAGCAAGTAAAGCGACTACTGTTTTACCGCTACCCGTATCACCTTGAAGCATCCTCCGCATCGGTTGGTTTGAAGCAAGATCATGTCTAATCCTGGTTACGGCGTCTTTTTGTGAATCGCTCAATTCAAAAGGCAAGGATTTGATTACCTGCTCAAGCAGTTTATCCGGAATAGCTTTTTTCGCCCCCGCCATGCTTTTGCGTTTTTCACGTGTAAGAAGCACCTTTATTTGATAGGTAAGGAAGTCTGCATATCTGAATCTTTCAAGTGCTTTTCGCAACGTTTCTTTCGATGTAGGGGTGTGGATTTCAAAATACGCATCATACAATTCTTTATAGTGATACTGATTCATAAAGGTATTCGGTATGGGATCTTTGAAAGATTTCTTTGAAACCCTATCCAATGCCTGATGAACTAAATTGGAAAAGATTTTATCTGAAATACCACTGATTTTGTAAGTGGGCAGAATGCCTTCTTCAAATGATTTATGAAGCATGACCTTTTGAGCTGTCATGCTTTTCTTATTCAATTCCTTCTTTGCATATATAACCACTTCACACCCATTGAAAAGGGCTTTTGAAAGATAATGCTGGTTAAAAAGCGCAACCGAAAAAAGTCGACCATCAACCCTGGCTTTAAACGTCAGTCGACTTAGATTTTTACGGATGAAATAGACTTTTGGATCACTTTCAAGGGTGCCTTTAAAATACCCGGCATCGCCCTCGCTCAGATCATCGAAATGTCTAAGTTCTCTCAAGTCATAGCGAGAAGGAAAGGTGTTGATGAGATCATTGAAATCCTCGATCCCTTTTTCACGAAGCATTTGAATGCGTTTTGGGCCTACGCCTTTCAAGGTTTTAAGTGTCATAGAATCACCATCTATAGTATAACATGGTGGCTTATGAATTGTTCAAATAAAAAAAGAAGAACCCCCGCCTGCCGGGAGCCCTTCTATGGAGGATGAAACTTATATTAAGTGGTGGTGCATCACTTAAGCAGTTGTGGTTTCTTCGTCTTCTTCATCGTCATCTGTTTGTTCTTCTTCGGTGTCGTCATCGTCTTCTTCATCGTCTTCGTCTTCTTCATCTTCGTCATCGTCATCGTCGAACTCTACTTCTTTTTCCTGTCCGTCTTCTTCGATGCTGTAACGATAGATTTCTTCGCCGGCTTCATTGGTAGTGACTGTTAATTCAACTTCACCTTCGACACCGTTTACAGTGTATTCGAATTCATAGTCGATGTCATCATTATCTTCAAGTTGACGAGAGAATTCATATGTGTTGCCATCTTGTGTTTCCATTTCAATGGCGACTTCATCGTCTTCTACTTCGAACTCAATTTTCATTTCTTTTTCTACGCCGTTGATGTAGCTTTCAAGTTCCATTTCGAACTCGTATTCTTCATCTTCCTGTTCTGTTTCTATGGTGATTTCAATAAAGTTCTCTGAATTTTCTTTGTCGATGGTTTTCAAGTAGATTTCTTCTTCAGTTTCTGTAACAACGTCTTCGTTGGTGTTTTCTTCAGTGTCAGTATCTTCGTTGTCTTCAGTATCTACGTCGTCTTCAGTATCTACGTCGTCTTCGGTATCTACGTCGTCTTCGGTATCTGTTTCTTCTTCAGTATCTGTGTCTTCATCTAGATCTTCATCGTCTAGATCTTCTTCATCGGTATCTTGGTCCTCTTCCTCATCCGCTTCGTTGTCTTCATCTTCATCGTCAGTATCAATCTCTAATTCTCTGTAGCCTTCAACGTCGTATTCAACGCCGTCCATAATGAGTGTTCCGCTCAGGTTGCCTTCGCTGTCTTCATTAAGAAGGATGGTGTAGTCATTGCCTTCGACGCTGTAGCCCATGGTAATGTCCCAGTCGCCTTCAACATCCAGGTCCTGATCAATGGTAAATGGGTTTTCCATTCCGTTATCAAGAAAGACTTTGAGACGGTTGAAGTATTCGTTCACTTCGCCAAGTTCCTCTTCAATGGCGAGTAAGGCTTCTTCTTCAGTGGCGAGGTTCATGACACTTGAAGTACTTGTAGTGGTGCCTTCATCAGTTGATGTGGTGCTGTCAGCCATGAATGCGCCAGCCATGTAGGTTGAATAGGCAATCGTCTGATTGCTTGTAAGCCCTGTTTCTGTGTTGTTTGTATCCGTGGTGCAGGCTGCAACACCAAATACCAGTGTGGCCAGTACGGTTAGGGTAAGCAGCGGTTTCAATAATGATTTCATAAAATATCTCTCCTTTAGAGTGGGGGTTTCTTTTATCTTTACACCCAAAGTATAACGTAGCTGTGTGAAAGTCAGATGAACGTTGTGTGAAAGTTTTGTGAATTTTCAACCATAAAAAAAGTGCGACTACATTCAAGTAGCGCACTTAATTGACTATTTGGTTTGAATCAGGCCTATTCAACTGCGAATAAGTAATGGTACACGGCTTGTCCGCCAACTATGGTTTCAATTTCTAGTTCTTCAAATGTATTGTTGATATGTTTTTCAAGTTTCTTGATTTCTTTTTCATCAATGTCGCTGCCTGCAATGATGGTAATAATTTCACTGTCCTCATCAATTAGACTCTCTACAAGTGCTTTAGCCGTGTTGAGTCGGTTCTTCTCAGCTACAACTATATCGCCTTCCTTGATTCCAAGGTAGTCATTCTTGCTTATTTCTACACCATTCATTTCAGTATCTCTGATGGCATAGGTGATTTCACCTGTTTTTACGTGACTGATGAGTTCTTTCATTTCTTCAACGGTATCTTCAAGATCCTGGTTCGCATCAAACATAGTTAAGGAAGCATACCCTTGAGGAATGGTTTTAGCGGGAATCACGATGACATTTTTACCTTCGACTGCGTTTTTAGCATGCTCAGCACTGAGCATTACATTCTTGTTGTTGGGAACAATCAATATGTTATCAGCATTGACTGCTTCAATGGCATCCACGAAATCCTGAGTGGACGGATTCATGGTCTGACCTCCATCAATGATGTAGTCAACGCCCATTTCTCTGAATGATTCCTTGATGCCCTCCCCATTCAATACTGTGATAATGCCATATTTTTTTGGTTTGCTTGGTTTGTAGGATGTGGAGTGATCATGACCACAAAGATGCTCACTGTCCCCTTCAGGTTGATGAAGCAGGGTTTCTGTATGTTGAAGGGTCATGTTTTCAATTTTCATGTTCGCAAATTCACCATACTCCTGACCAAGGTTCAAAGCATCCCCTGGTTTAAGTGTATGAATGTGAACTTTTAGAATTTCATCATCCGCCACAACGACGATTGAATCTCCTAGACGACTGAGTTGTTTAATCAATTTGTCCTTATTGAATTTCTTACGGTTCTCATTGAACTGCACAATGAATTCCGTGCAATACCCAAACTCTTCATCGTGATCAACTTCATGCCCCTTGGCAGCTTTGGCCGCTGCTTTTTTCGCACTGCGATCCTCTTGATAGATTTCACCTTCAAGTGCAGCAACCATACCTTCAATGACTTCAATAAGGCCGGCTCCTCCACTGTCGACGACACCTGATTCTTTCAATACAGGTAACAGTTCAGGGGTGTTTTCAAGTGAGATTTTTGCAGCATCAAGATAGGTTTTCAAGACATCCAGCACATCCGAATCTTCGGTTGCAACTTCCTGTGCCTTTTCAACCCCTTCACGTGCGACAGTGAGTATGGTGCCTTCTAGAGGATTGATCACGGCGCCATAAGCTTGTTTCACACCTTGATTCAACCCCTCTACAAACTGCTTGGCATTCGCGGTTTTAAGCGTTTGAAACGCTTTGCCGAACCCACTGAAAAGCTGTGACAAAATAACGCCAGAGTTCCCTCTCGCGCCCATTAATAGGCCTCTTGCAAGTGCCTTCCCGACACTTTCAACTGAATCGTCGTCCAAAGGTTTGATGGCTTCGACACCGCTCATCATGGTGGATTGCATGTTGCTTCCAGTATCTCCGTCTGGGACTGGGAATACGTTCAAGTCGTTTATTTCCTGATGATTATTTTTAAGTTTTATACTGCCGTTTGTTATTATAAGCTTCATTAGGTTTCCATCGATTTCCATGGGAATCATAATTTATCCTCCGTTTAAGGTTATATTCGTATTTTCGTATGTAGACAAATTAATGGTATTTTAATTGCTGTGCAGGCTTTATTTATTCTACCATAGGTCTTTTTCATTTGCAACATATACACCAAAGGTTGTAAATCAATATTTTTTTGTCAAATGGCTTGATTTTTATTTCCAATGTGTTATTATGTATAAGGTTTTACAAAGGATTCATGAATGGAGGTTGAACACATGTCTAAATCCTGTTACGTAACTGGGAAGAAAAATTTATTCGGAAACAATCGCTCATTCTCCATGAACGCATCGCGTCGTAAATGGAAAGCGAATCTTCAAAAAATTAGAATCATCGACGAAAACGGTGAAAAGAAAACGGTTTATGTATCGGCCCGCGCTCTTAAAAAACATAAACTGACCCGTGCTTAAGACTTACCGCAAAAGCCGAAATTATTCGGCTTTTATTATGCCTATATCATGAAATATCACAAAAACCCCCCTCTTTTAAAAAAACACTGCCAAGCAGTGTTTTTTTTATATCTATGCATCGTTTGAAGCAATCATCAATAGACGTCCTTGTTCAAAACTGACGGTCCCGTTTCCCTTGTTTGATATACAGAGTGGGTCGTCTTCGCTGAGATCATAGCCATTCAATTCAAAACTGAAGTCCTTGAGAACAAGCTTTTTAACTTCGCCTAGCGCGAAAAACGATATATATTCATACCCATGATTCACTTCATGAATCCCTGGTTTCAGTATCCTTGCCATCTGGTTGTCGGTAATCATTGTGATATTGCCCCGTCTAAGCATCAAAAGATTGCCATACGTGTGATCAAGTCTTGAGCCCACCCCACCATAAACGGTAATGGACGCATCCTTATCCAAGGAGAGTGCTTTAGTGATTGCAAGATCACTGTCGGTCTTGTCTTTTCTGACTTTGAAACGTTCAATCGATCCAGCATGGTCCTTAAGTGTGTCAAATTCACTGTCTGTGATGGAATCAAAGTCTCCGAGAACATAATCGAGGGTAAGGCCGTGCTTTTGTGCATAAACGGCGCCCTTGTCAACCCCAATGAGAATTTCACCAGCGTCGTGGGCGTACAGCTTGTCAAGATCATAATTGAGTGGGGCTGCAAATATCTTTATCATTCGCCACGAACCTGTTTGATTTTTTCCTTGCGATCATCGGACTTGAAGATAAATGAGCCAGCCACAAGGACATCGGCTCCAGCCTGTTCACATGAACGCGCAGTTTGGGTGTTGATGCCCCCGTCCACTACGATATCGAAGTGATACCCCTTGTCATCGCGGATTTCTTTGAGTTTTTGTATTTTCTCAAGCATATCCGGCATGAAAGCCTGGCCTCCGAACCCAGGTTCCACACTCATCACGAGCACGAGGTCAAGGTCAGAAAGAAAAGGTGCAAGGCTTTGTACTTCGGTCTTGGGCTTAAGCGAAAGACCCGCCTTCACTTTATTGTGATGCAGGTGATCAACCCATCTTTGCACATCATCAACCGCTTCAACATGGAAGGTGATCTGATCACTTCCCGCTTCTATGAACTCTTTGAAAAAGTTCGTTGGATTGTCCATCATGAGATGGACATCAAATGTCTGGGTGGAATGCGGACGAAGGGCTTTGACAACCAAGGGTCCGATGGTAAGGTTTGGTACAAAATGTCCGTCCATCACATCGATATGAATCCATTCAGCACTTTCCACAGTTTTAAGTTCTTCTCTCAAGCAACTGAAGTCTGCAGAGAGTATGGATGGGGCTACACGCATAAAATCACTCCTAGTAACGCGGTTTTTTATTTATCAGTTCTTCATGGATGCGCAAGTAACTATCGTAGCGGGTTTTCAGAATATCGCCTGATTCAACCGCACTTTTGATGGCACATCCGGGTTCATTTATATGTTGGCACTGACGAAACTTGCATCCATCCTGGCGCTCTGTGAAATCAGGGAATGCATTTCTTAATTCCTTGGCTTCAATGGCGTCCAGACTGAGTTTTGAAAACCCCGGTGTATCTGCTACAAGCCCTTTTGAAAGAGGCATGAGTTCTACGTGACGGGTGGTGTGTTTACCACGGTTGAGTGCTTTGGACACTTCTCCGGTTTTGAGGGTGAGTGATGCGTCCATGGCATTTAACAGACTGCTTTTCCCAGCACCACTCTGTCCAGCTAAAACACTCGTTGCCCCATCAAAACTTCTTTTGAGGGTTTCCAATGAATCCTTGTCAAACTTATTTACGATATGCACAGGATAATAGCGTTCATAATACGCCAATGTCTCACGCATGGCATCCAGTGTGGGCGTATCTACAAGATCACTTTTATTGAGTACAATGCGAGCCTCCGCACCGCTATTTTCAACAATAATCAAGAAGCGATCCAGAAGATAGGGGGAAAAGTCAGGGCGCAGTGTAGAATTGACAATCACCACCTGATCCACGTTGGCGATGGGGGGTCTTGAAAAATCATTTTTTCTCTTTAGTACATCATACATGGTCTTATCGTCAAACGTGACCTTGTCGCCAGCTTTGGGTGAGATTCCTTTATGACGCATTTTGCCTCTGGGGATAACGATGAACGTCTCTCCATTCAAAGTCCTAACACTGTATTTGCCGCCGACAAGCTTTGTGACTGTGCCTTCTTTCATAAACACCTCTATAGTGGTTCAATTCACTTTATCGCATAAATAGTATCACAAATCAACACGATTATAAACATTTAGGCATGGATATGCAAGTTTTAAAGGGAAACTTTTAGACGATTTCCTTGAATCTTGTCTCCATGATGGAATAAAGATAGCCTTTGACCGGCTTGCTCGTAATGGTTCTTAACATCTCAACGTAGCCTTCAACCTGTTCGACGTACGCCTCTTTTTCAATGTCTTTCAGCTTATAGTCGATAACATAAAATGCGTCTTCACTCTCAAGGAGTAGATCTATGAAGCCGCTTGCGAGACTCTCGTCCTTTTCAAGCGCAAAGGGGTATTCCTTGTAGACGCCTTCAAGAGGCATATCCTTGATAAGGGGATGGTTGAAAAACGCCAGCACCATTGTCTTTTCCTTGTCATTCATAGTGAATGCGTCAAGCTGGGGTTCAACCGGTTCATGGAAGTCAATTGTTTCAAAGATGTCATGGAGCCTGTTCCCGTAGTCGAGGGCTTTCAGGGTTTCGCCTTCCAGGAGGTCTCCCACACCTTTTGAAAAGGCGCTAGTTTTTTTCTCGATTTTCGTTTCGCCTACGGACGCGTAGGTTTTCATGGGGGCTTTCGCTTCAAGTTCAAGGGCGTCCTGCGATTGAAACCGGTACTCATGACTCATGGAGAGCGTTTCAGGATTCATGGATTTCTTAAGCGGTTCAAAACTGCCGATGACGCTTTCAAACACCTCCTGGAATGAGCGGTAGTGCCTTCGGCTGTAGCGGTCGACGAGGTCTTTTTCATCAACGCTGTAAAGCGTGGGTTCTTTCGCTTCAAAAAACGGGACAACGAGGCGTTCCTTGGCGCGGGTCATCGCAACGTAAAGCACCCTGAGGCGCTCAGATACGTCCGCGGTTTTTTCTTCGGTCTTGTAAAGGGGATAGAGAAAGTGTTCATCCAGACCTTCGTTGTCGTATTTGATGAGGAACCCAAGGTCTTTTCTGAAACGTTCACTGGTCGTATCGCCTTGGAATGTGTTGTATAGATGCGGTAGATAGACGACTGGGAATTCAAGGCCTTTTGACTTGTGGATGGTCATGATGTGGACGGTCTCTTCACTAAGCGATTTTCTCATACCGAGGTCAAGGTCCAGTTCATTATCAAGTACTTCAATGAGGTAGGTGAGGAAAGCTTTCAAGTCTTTCCCTCTGGATGCGTCTTTCTCTGCGATATCGACGAGGTATTCAAGTCTTGAACGGGCCGCGTCACTGTCTTTCAGATGCACGGTGTGTCTGGGGATATCAAAGGTATCAATCACGGTTTCAAGGAACTGGGAAAGCGGATTGGTCGCAAGGGTCTTGTCAAGGTCTTTGAGCGTTTCAAAAAACGACGCGTACTCTTCAGTAAGCATATCAAAGAACGCCTTTTCACTTTTAGGGCGTTTTCTTTTGAACCTGAGGACCTGCCTTACAATCCTGTCATCCGGCTCACAGAATGCGAATGACCGCATCACGCTCATGAAGGCGTGAATGAACGACTGTTCGTAAATGGCATCGTCCTTGAGTGACGCAATGAGGGTCAGGAGCTGTCTCACGAGAATGATTTCCTCATTTCCGAGGAACTTCTGGTCTCTGTGCACAGTGAGAGGCACCCCGACGTATTCAAAGACTTTCTTGAACGTATCGAAATCGGTCTTCCTATCGACAAGGATGGCGTGGTCTCCGTATTTGAGATCTCTGAGTCCTCCGTCTCCCACGACTTTGGCACCCCTTTTTATCTTTTCTTCAATATCGCGGGCAAGCATGAACATTTCGATTTCCTTTTTGGAAAATGAGGGTGTGAGGCTTTCCACGGTTTCTTCCTTGTAGGTATGAATCTCCATGCCGTAGCCTAAGGTGTCATCTCTATATTTGTCGTATACACCGTTTTTCGCATGAAGCTTTTGAAGGGCGTCGTAGGTTACCCCGCCGACGGTTTCATCCATGACGTGAGAAAAAAGCGTATTGATCGGGGTGATGATTTCATCACGGCTTCTGAAGTTGTCCGTGAGGTCAATCAGGTGACCGCCTTCCCCATTTCTATATTTCTGGTACTTCGAAACGAAGATGGTCGGGTCTGCATGACGGAAACGGTAAATCGACTGTTTGACGTCGCCGACCATGTAGAGGTTGTCGGTTTCGAGGGTGGTAAGAAAGGCTTCCTGCATGGCGTTCGTATCCTGGTATTCATCGACCATGATTTCATTGATGGACTTCCTAAGTTCTTCAATGACCGAAGGCGTTTCATATAAAATATCGAGGGCGGTCCTAGCGACCGTACTGAAGTCGAAGTGTTCTTCTTCTTTCTGAATGGCCTGGTAGCGCTCGTCAAACATTCGAAGCAGTCTGATGATGACTTCGATGTGGGGTTTTGTGGCTTGGTAGCCTTCGAAGTGATCCTCTTTTGATTTTTGAAGGGGCCCAGGATTTGAAGGGTCGCCAGTAAGTTTTTTGAGCATGGCCTTGATGACCCCGGTTTCACGCTTGATGGTGTCCGCTTCGCTTTCTTCAGGCGTGTCTTTGAGTTTGCGGGTAAGGCTCGCTGTGCTTGGGAGCTTGAAATCACTGATGAGCGTCTCATGCACGCAGGTATAATCCGTGCATCTTAAAAGCGGGTCCATGGCCGCTTTGAATTTTTCGAGATAAGCGATTGATTCTTCACAAAAAGGCTCGTCGAAAAGGGTGTGCAGGCGGTCTTTCATGGTGGTAATCTCTTCAAGGATGTTTGATTCGAACCGTGAAAAAAGCGTTTCAAAGTGCGGACGCGTGAAATATTCAGATAGTACGTCATTCATGAACGCTTCCTTGTCATAGTGCAGCGACAAGGCTTCATGGAAGTAAAGAATCTGATTCTTTGCGCGACGGCTGTCTTTGTAGGAAAAAAGATCAAGGTAATCGATGAAGGCCTGATCACCTGATTTGTAGAAATCCTCAAAGACACGGTCGATGAGATTCTTCTTCATGACGGAGAATTCGGCGGGTTCGCCGATTTTAAGCTTTTTGGATATGTTCTTGTGGTGTCCGTATTTTTTAAGCAGGTAGTAGGCGTAACTGTCGAAGGTTCTTATGTGGGCACTGTCAAGACTGTCAAGGGCGCGTTTGATCACGTCACTTTCAGCCGCTTCACTGAAAAGGGCTTTTCTGATTCTTTCCTTCATCTCCGCTGCGGCGGCGTTTGTGAAGGTGAGGATGACGAGGCTTGTGACAGGAACGCCGTCTCTGATTTTGCGGATGACGCGTGCGGTCAATACAGCGGTCTTCCCACTGCCCGCTCCGGCACTTACAAGGATATTTTCGCCTTCATGGTTGATGGCGTCTTTTTGTTTTAACGTATAGTCAAATCCCATATCAGGCTTCCTCCTTGAGCGCTTTGAAAAGCTCGGTGCTGTCTTTGTCTATGGTCTCTGTCTCATAGTCTTCAGCGCGTTTGTAACAGATATCAGCGAAGGGACAATGGGTGCAGGAGAGAGGTTTTCTGTTTTGGTCCTGCTTCGGATTGATGGCGAAGTCGCCCGTTGCTATGCCTTCAAGCATGGTTTCAAGGGTTTTTTCAACGTGTGTTTTAAGAAGACCGAGTTCTTCTTTCGTGAAGCGTTTGGTCCGTTTTGAAAAGGTACCGTCCTTCTTGATGGAAAGACCGTGAATGAAGGAATCCACCTGGAGATCAGGGTCGATTTCACTCGCGAGTTCCTGGTTGTCTATGACGTAGCCTTTCAGTTTCAGGGTTTCCTTGTATTGATCCAGTTTGGTTTTATGGAGATGACGCTTGGGGGTATCTGGGTAGACGGTCTGTTCAAAGAACCCCATGGGCTCACTCTCAGGATACTTGTACTGATAAAGCAGCACATAGTAAAGAAGTTGAGCCTTGCGGCCGAATTTAGCCATCGGAAGATCCAAAGTCTTCTTCCCTGTCTTGTAGTCGATGAGATAGAATTTGTCGCCCTTGGTCATGACCTTGTCGATTTTTCCCTTGAAGGTCACGTTTTTTGACAGGTGGAAGGTGTGTTCTATTTTTTCTTCGCTTTTGCTGTGAATGTAATCAGTGGTTGCATGCTGGGCTTTGATTTCCTTGTGGGCAAGCCTGATGAAAGGCGTGGCTTTCTTGAAGTAGAAAATATCGAAATCCGTATAAGGATACCCGCTTCTTTCAAGCACTTTTTCAAGCGTGCTTGAAATCATTTCATCACTCACTTCATCCTTGTCAAGCGTATGTTCAAGTACGTCATGGAAAAAGGTTCCAAGATCCATATTGAAAGGATTGTCCACGGGATCGATTTTGAGGACGTGTTCAAGCATGAAACGGAACTTGCATTCGCCGTACGCGTCTATCTGTGTGGTTGATACACTCAGATTATCACCATGCATGGCGTCCACGGTTTCTTGTTTAAGCCCCGTGAAACTCGGGTCATAGGGCTTGATTTTGTCTTTGAACATGGGATAAAGCGTGCCCAGATCAGGATTGTAATCGTCATAAAGCGTATATTGATCAAGCAAGGACTTGGTACGAAGAATATCAATGGTTTCACTGTAGGTCTGATCCTTGAACGATTGAGGGGTGGCATCCTTGAAGGTATGCGTCTTTTCAAGGGTCTTCAGGATAGCCGCTTCCATATAGGCATCAAATGCGGAGGCTTTGGAAACCGACAAGTGTACATTCTCAAATCTTGGCAACCGATTAAGCATCATTTCTTTTCTGGCTTTGTTGATGCTTAAGACACTTGGATAGCCTATGACTTCTTTTTCTTCTTCACTCAGGTAGTCGTCGCTTTCCTTGTAGGCGGGCGCAAAGCCTTCGTGCAACCCTACAACGAAGACATGGGAGAAGTCTTCTTCAGAAGCGTCCTTTATGTCAATGACTTTCACCGTGTTTTCAAAGACAGGCATTTTCTTGTAGGTATTTTCAAGGGTGTATTCAATGAAGAAAAAATCGTCATGAACTGAATGGATGACGTTCACAAGCGGGTTCACCGCTCTTGTGATTTCCATAAGGAGCTCACTTTTTTCTCCCGAATACACATGTTCTTTCATGGCGTCAAGGACCGCTTTGAACGCGGCATAAGGCTCACTTATCTCTGAGGCTTTCAAGCGCGTCAAAAAGTCCTGGGTCACCGGATAATCAAACAAAGGTTTCGCTTCAGGCACTTCAAACGGGATGTCCAGGTAATTGAAAAGCATTTTGATTTTTGGAATGTAGGCCTTGTGTGCATTGAGCACGGCCATGGATTCAAAAGCGACACCGTCTTCTCTTAATTTGAGAAGCCTCAACGCGATATCGAGCACCTCGTCTTCAACGGTGTCATGTTCAAGATACGTGAAGACCGCAGGTTTCACGGGCTCATAGGCTTCTATCACGTTGATGGACGCCTCCAAGGTGTTGATCGCATCCTTGATAAGGGGATCGAACACGGGTTTTCCAATCAGCAAATCGTGGTTTTTGAACCATAGACTCTTGTGAGGATTTCTCTCAATCAGCCCTTTGTTTTCAAGGTGGATTTTCAAGGCCTTGAGCGTCTCAAGACGCTCTGAATCATAAGACGCGTCCCCATCGATTTTATAAAGAAAGTCAAGCATCGGCTTGACGACGTCAGGAGCCTTGTTCAAAAAACGCGATGCTTCATATAAAGCGCCTGGCCTAAAGCCAAAAAAGACCTTGTTAAAAAGGTCTTTTTCTGTCATGAAACGCATCGCGCGTATGGTTGAATGGTTGTGAAGTTCCTTTAAAATCCGCAAGCGATCATCATAATCAGTAATGACGATGGCGGGGTTTGTGGTGTCTTTCAGTCTTTTCAGTGCATCCATGCCTTATCCCTCACTCTGTTTACTCTGTATCAAGTACTTGTTGCTTGGGGGTTTTGATGTCGTCATAGAAAAGCGCAAGTGTCTGTTGGACGTAGGGTTCTACGTAAAGCACGGTAAGGATTCCCAAAGTTAAAACGCCCAGGATATACCAACCGATGAATGAAAGGTAGAGCATGAAAAGACGCATTTTGTGGCCGTCCATCATTTCTCTGCTCATAGTGATGGCGTCGGTGTTTTTAACGTTCACACCGTCTTCGGCGAGGATATAGGGCACCATGGCGTATGACAATGTTTTGACGATGCCCGGTACAATGAGCAACAAAAACCAGAGAAACTGAAAGAGCGCCTTTAAGAATAGGACAAGCATGCGGTCCGCATACTGTTCATCCTTGAAAGGGTCAAGCAGATTGTCGATATCGCCCTTTTTGCCTCTGGCGATATCCAGAAATACACGGCTTCTTCCCACGAATATCGGCGCAATCAAAACGGCCCCGATCAGTGGAAGAATGCTGCCTGCGCCCACACTAATAAGGAGTGTAAGGAGTACGGCAAGCAGCGTCGTTGAATACTGATCTCTAAAAAGTGTTTTTGCTTTTTGCTTCATGAGACTTCTTGTCAAGATTCATCCCTCTTTTTCATAGTCTGGCTTCGGAGCTGACCACAGGCCGCATCGATGTCGCCACCCTTTTCACGGCGGAGTGTCACTTGAATGCCACGTTTTTTGAGTCGATCATAAAACAGATTCTGTTGACGGTTGTTACTGCTGTTATAATCAAATTCACTTACAGGATTGTAAGGAATGAGGTTCACATACGCATTCATGCCGCGGAGAAGATCACTCAATTTGTCCGCATGCTCAAGCGTGTCGTTGACACCACCAAGCAGTAGGTATTCAAACGTGATTCTTCTGTTGGTCTTCTTGACGTAATACTCAGCACTACGCATAAGATCTTTGATGGGGTATTTCCTGTTGATGGGCATGAGGCTTGATCGGGTCTTGTCATCCGCTGCATGAAGACTGATCGCAAGATTCACCTGAAGCTGTTCATCGGCGAATTTTTCAATCATCGGCACAATGCCCGATGTGGAGATTGTGATGTGTCTCGCACCGATTTCCAGGGCCTTGGGGTGGTTGATGATGTTCACAAAGTTCATCGTGTTTTCGTAGTTGTCAAACGGTTCTCCCGTTCCCATCACGACGACGTGAGAAATTCTCACATCCTCTTTGTTTTGAACTTCGAGAATCTGCTGAACCATTTCCCCGGCAGTGAGGTCTCTCGTTTTCTTCTTGAGACCACTCGCGCAAAACGTACAGCCCATGTTGCAGCCGACTTGGCTTGTAACACAAAGACTGAGCCCATACTCGTGCTCCATGAGCACGCTCTCTACAAGCTGTCCGTCGTGAAGTTCGAAGAGGTATTTCTTCGTCCCATCACTCGCTACCTGTCTTGAGGATTCTTTTAAAGAAGGAAACGCAAAGGTATTGCCGAGTTCTGCGCGCAAGGGTTTTGCGATGTTGGTCATTTTGTTGAAATCAAGGGTATCTTTCTTATAGACCCATTCGAATATCTGCGTGGCTGCGAAAGGTTTGTAGCCTTGTCCTTTGAGATAGCCTTTGAGGTCTTTGAACGTTAAATCGTAAAAGTTTTTCATATTTATCACCGTGAACCATTATACCACACAGCACGGTTAATTTCAGTGTTTGGACTGAAAAGTTGACACTTAAGGATAGATTCCAGAACTCACGTCATCGAGGAATTCATACATGCCTGGAACGCCTCTGTAAGTATCCGTGATTTCTCCGTTTTCAACAATCAAAAGGGCCGGAGAAGTGATGTTTTCAGGTAATGAGTCAAGTGGGTATTCAGCGAAATAGACCTTGATGTCTTCTTCGTTTGAAAGAGCGAACTGACATATATCGCCTTTTACCTCTTCACTATCTTCACCACTTGGGCTATAAATATGTACAACGAAAAAATCTTCAGGCAGGGTTTCGAGTTCACTGTAGTCTTCAACGTGGTCGAACTGATCATACTCACAGGCGATTTCCTCAGGGGTGAGATTCGATGTATAGATGTTGTAGATGATGCCTACACCGATGAAAAAGAAAAGCACGAGTCCAAAAATCACAAGAATCAGTTTGTTTTGCATGCTACCCCTCCTTATCTTCATTATACGCCAAATATGTGATTTCCACCAATAATAAAACAAGCGGTGACCTGGTCACCGCTCGTAAATTTTATTTAAGAATACTCTTGGGGTCCTTGAAGTCGTAGCCAAACGCGTCCGCCACGGCTTTGTAGGTAATGTGTCCGTTCAATACGTTGAGTCCCATGCAAAGCGCATCGCTTTCCATGCACGCTTTTTTATACCCTTTGTTGGCGATTTCAAGCGCATAAGGAATGGTCGCATTGGTGAGCGCAAAAGTAGCGGTTCTCGGTACGGCCCCCGGCATGTTCGCGACACTATAGTGAATAACACCGTGTTTTTTGAATACGGGATCATCATGGGTCGTGATATGGTCGATGGTTTCAACCGAGCCGCCCTGGTCGATGGAGACATCGACGATGACGGAGCCTTCAGGCATTTCCTTGACCATGTCTTCAGTAACAATCTTGTTTGCTTTGGCACCAGGAATCAATATGGTGCTTATGAGACCGTCTGCGGTTTTCAAAACTTCCTGGATGTTGTAAGGGTTCGATTTCAAGACGGTGACCTGCTTGTCGAAGATATCTTCAAGCAGTCTGATTTTGTGTTCATTGAGTTCCAAAATGGTGACGTTCGCTCCGAGGCCTACGGCCATACGCGCCGCACTGACACCTGCGGTTCCACCACCAAGCACCACAACGTTTCCGCGTGAAACGCCCGGAACCCCTGAAAGAAGGATGCCGCGTCCGTCGCGGTGTTTTTCAAGCTGCGTGGCAACCACGATGGTTGCGCGTCTGCCTGCGACTTCGCTCATTGGACGAAGAAGCGGCAGTGAATGCCCTTCCTGAACGGTTTCATAGGCAATCGCCTTGCATTTGGAATCGACCAGGGCCTTGGTAAGTGCCTTTTCCGCGGCCAGATGAAGGAACGTGAAAAGAATGAGGTCTTCACGGAAGTATTTGTATTCACTTTCAAGCGGTTCTTTGACCTTGACGACCATTTTCTGGCTCCAGGCTTCTTCTGCGGTTTCTACGATGCGAGCACCCGCACTTTCAAAGTCACGGTCGTAAATACCCGATCCGAGTCCGGCCCCTTTTTGTACGCTTACTTCGTGTCCGCTTCTTACAAGCAGACTGACACCCGCAGGGGTTATCCCTACGCGGTTTTCGTTGTTTTTGATTTCTGTTGGCACACCTATTTTCATAGAGCAGCTCCTTTATATTGTATTCGCTTTCATTTCAACACGATTTTATTGTAACAAACCCCACCTGCTTAAACAATACTTTTCACCAAAATATGTAAGGGTTTTTATGAGTGAGTCATTTGCCCTTTAATATTGAAGGGCTTCGCATAAAAAAAGCGCCACATGCTTGTTGGCATGTGGCTACTTTTAGCGGAGAACTGCTCCGTGTTCTTTTTTGAGGGTTTCAAGTATTTTTTCGACCAGTTCGTCGATGGTTTTGGTTTTCAGGGTGCCTTCATTGTCTTCAAATGTCATGCGGAGCGCGAGAGATTTCTTGCCCTCGCCGACCCCTTCGCCGGTGTAGACATCGAATATGGTAATGGTTCTTAAGAGTTCGCTCGCGGTTTCCTTGATGGTCTCTTTGACACTGCCCGCTTCGATGGCGTCATCAAGCACGAGGGCGATGTCTCTTGAGATGGATGGGTATTTGAGTACGGTCTCATAGACGTTGCTCGCAACCATCGCGTCCGCCTTGTCAGGCGTCGCTTCAAAGAGTTGCTCCAAATCGATTTCACCTAGGTAGACATCTCCAAGATCGTAAGTCTCGCTCACATTCGGATGAAGTTTCGCGATGTGGCCGAGTTGCTTCCCTTCAAGATAGAGTAAAGCGGTCTGGTGAGGATGGTAGTTTTCAAGCGCGCTTTTCTTGTAGGTAAGGCCCTTGATGCCCATTGCGTCCGCGAGGGCTTCCACGACGCCTTTCAAGGTGAAGAAGTCCGTTTTCGGCGTCTCTTTCCAGCGGTAGTCCTGGTAGGTGCCTTTCAAGAGAATGCCCAAGACATCCGTTTCCTTGGTTTTGGTGTAACGCTTGCCGACTTCGAAGAGTTTCAAGTCTTCTTGTTTGCGGGCGTTGTTGTACTGCGCGACATCGAGCATTCCGTTGAGCGGAGTCAGGGTCATGACTGCGTGGTCGGCGCTGATTGGGTGCGCGACTTTGACGCCGGTTTCCTCTTTGAATGCGGTGAATTTGGAAAGCGCGTCTTCCTTGATGAGTGAATAAGTGATGGTTTCATCGAAGTTGAGACAGGACAATGTGCGTCTCACCCTTCTTTTGAATTTCTGATAAGGGGAAAGCCCACCGATTGAAACGGTTGTAGGAAGGCTGTCAGGCAGACGGTTGTAGTCGCCTATCCGCCCAATCTCTTCTACGAGGTCCTGGTACGTTACGAGATCCGGGCGTCTTGTCGGTGCGACGACGCGGAAGGTCTCATCAACTTTCTCAAAGTCGAAGTTGAGGCGTCTAAGAATGTCTGCGACTTCACTGCTTTCATAGGTACTGCCCAGGACACCGTTAAGCTTGGAAAGTGGCAGTTCGATGGTGTGGGTGGAAAGGTCGTGGTAATCGAAACTGGATACGCCGTTTCTAACAGACGCGCTTGCGTATTTGGTAAACAGTTCGCTTGCACGGTCGAGGGCGTAGCGTGTTTTTTGGGGGTCGACTTTTCTTTCGTAGCGGGTTGAGGATTCGCTTTTGAGGTCCAGACGTTGTGAGGTTCTTCTTATGGACGCGGGGTTGAAGACCGCGGACTCCAAGAAAAGACGCGTGGTCTCGCCATTTACTTCGCTCTCAAGACCGCCCA
>JAGYML010000019.1 GCA_018400615.1 bacterium
TACCAATAGTTACAATTATTTATGATACGATTCGTTGTTCGATATCTTAAGAGCTCTAAACACCTGTTCAGCCAAAATGAGTCGCGTTAACTGATGAGGGAATGTCAGCTTCGAAAGTGAAAGCTTTAAATGGGCTTTTCTTTTCGCATCTTCACTGATTCCGTGCGACCCACCAATCCAAAATACGATCCGTGAGAATCCTCGACTTTTAGCATTTTCTATCATTGAAGCAAAGCCCTCACTTTTTTTCATGGTGCCCTCAGGAGTCAGTGCTACGATGAATGCTTTATTGTTTGTCATCTCCATAAGTCGAGAAGATTCAGCGATTTTTACTTTTTCAATATCGCGTTTGCTCGGATTTTTCGGAATCTTCTCCTCTTTGACTTCCATTAGATTCATCATGATCCTTGGTGTCATATAATTTTTGTAGGTATCAATACCTTCTTTTAAATAGTTTTCACTCAGTTTTCCTACAGCTATGATATCTATGGTCATACTTGTGCCTCGCTTTCAAGTCCCTTGAAGTAAGTCATGGTATCTTCATAGCCCCATTCATAGAGTCTTAGGATGTTGGCGTTGTCAAAGTTAAGCACACTGCCCAAATAGCCCTTATGTTTCACTTCATGAAATTTTACATTGGGTGCTACAGTCTTGGGATCATAAAATAGATGTCTATGAAGATGAATGATAATGATTTCATCACATCCCGAATCCACCAGGGGCTTGATGGGAATATTGTCAAATACGCCTCCATCATAGTACTTGTTTTCATCCATGGATACCGGTGGAAATAATACAGGAATCGAACATGAGGCTACTATCGTTTTACTGATTTGCTTATCCGTAAGTTTCCAAAGTGGCATATAAACGACCTTGGATTCATTTTGCACATAGTGTCTGTAAGAAGCCCTGATCAATTCAAAAAAACCTTCGCCACTCTTGCCCCCTTTGGACACAGTCGCGTAGACTTCTCTCTTTCTCAATATTTTGTAATCAACCGCATTCAAAATAATATCTTCAAACGTATCCATTGTAAAAATACCGCGATCGATTTCAAGCAAACGTCTACGTGTTTCTCCTTTGGATTCAGTATGATGCGTATTCCTCGGCATATTGTTCTCGGGTAGCGAAAACCAAGTATCCATTGCTTTGGTGATGGGTCTTGTTGCTACCACAGCAGCATTTGCCGAGCCTATTGAAGTGCCTGAAAAAGCTTTGACCTCTTGAAGTATCCCAAGTTCATGCAAAGCTTTCATTGCCCCTATCTGGTAGGCGCCCCTTGCGCCTCCGCCTGTTAAACATATCCCCAATTTTTTAGCCATGGTGTCCCTCCTTATTTCTTCTTGGCTCTTGGATGTGCATTCATGTACTTATCCCTTAAATCCTTTTTAGATACTTCTGTGTATATCTGTGTGCTTGAAATGCTGGCATGTCCAAGCATCTCCTGCACACTTCTCAAGTCCGCCCCACTGCTGAGCAAGTGTGAGGCAAAGGTGTGTCTGAGCGTATGGGGGCTCATATTGAGTAAACTCCCAGCATGATTGAGAACCGATCTTAAAATATAGCGTATCCCTCGCGTAGTAATAGGGTTGCCATGCATGTTCACAAACACCATCTTGTGATCCTTCTCTTTTTTTCTGATCAATGAGTGGCGGCTTTTTTCAATATAGGTGCCAAGGGTATCACTGAGTCTTTCGCCCATAGGCATCACCCTATCCTTATTGCCTTTTCCGTGAAGCAGGAGTGTTCTATTTTCGAGGTTTACATCACTTACCTTGAGCTGTACAAGTTCACCCACACGCATACCAGAAGCATAGAGAGCTTCAATCAGAGCATGGTCCCGCATGCCTTTGTCAGTGGCCAAGTCGATACTTGCCATGATGGAATCTATTTCCTCGGGGTAAACGAATTTTGGAAGTGGCTTACCTGGTTTTGGCAGTTTCACATCCAAAAAAGGATGCACTTCCGCTTGGTTTTCTTCAATAAGATAATGATAAAAACTTCTCAAGGTGGAAATCTTGCGTGCGATGCTTCTAGGCTGATAATGATCACTTAGTTCAGCCACATAGAACTTGGCCACACGTCTTGAAACTTCTGTGAAAGCACCGAAGTCCTCCCGGCTCAAAAAAGTATCAAACGCTCTTAAATCAGACATATAAGCTGTAGCAGTCATTTCACTGTAGCGTTTAATCCCCGTCAGATAGTCATAAAACTCATCAATTAGCTGATCATTGTTCATAGAGCATCTCTTTAAAGGCCTTGATGGCGTTGAGTGAACGGTCCCTATAGAACTTGCGCTTTATGTCCTTCTTCATTTTCTCTTCAGGAGAAGGCAATAGACCGAAGTTTGCGTTCATGGGCTGGAAATTATCCTTGGATGCTCGAGAAATGTATCCTGACAAGGCCCCAAGCATAGTAACTTCAGGAAAGAAAACCACTGGTTTGTCTCTTAGGACCCGGTCCATGTTGATGGCTGCTATCATGCCGCTTGCACTGCTTTCGACGTAACCTTCCACACCTGTAATCTGTCCTGCAAAGAATACTAGAGGATCCTTGTATGTCTGAAAGGCTGGATTTAAATACTTGGGAGAAGGCATATAGGTATTTCTGTGCATCTGGCCGTATCTTACAATCTCCGCATTTTCAAGTCCGGGGATGGAATGAACCAGTTTCTTTTGTTCTGGGAATTTCAACCTGGTTTGAAACCCTACCATATTGTATAGCGTTTCTGCCGCATTGTCTTTTCTCAGTTGGATGACCGCGTAAGGCTTGTGGGTTTCATCGCGTCTCAACCCGACAGGTTTCAAAGGTCCGAACCTGAGTGTGTCCTTGCCTCTATTGGCCATACCTTCAATAGGCATACAGCCATCAAAAAGATGGGTTTCAAAGTCTCTGAGTACTGCCGTGTCACCTTCAAGAAGCTGACTGAAAAAGTGGTCGTACTCTTCCTTGTTCATGGGGCAGTTGATGTAATCTCCCAACATATCGTCTTCCCATCTGTTTTTCTTGTAACAGATATTCATATCGATGGAGTCTTGTGCGATGATAGGGGCCATGGCATCATAAAAATAAAGAGTGGTTTCATCAAAATATTTTTCAATAGCTTCCTTAAGCGATGAAGAGGTCAAAGGGCCTGTAGCTACAATCACGGGGCCTTCTGGCATTGTTTTAATTTCTTCTCTTTTAATCGTAATCAGCGGGTGGCTTTCAAGAGTCTCTGTAATTTTCTTTGAAAACAAGTCGCGGTCAACCGCAAGGGCTTGTCCCGCTTTGAGACGTGTAGACTCTGCGGCATTGAGTATCAAGGAATCAAACTGACGCATTTCCTCTTTGAATAGACCTTTGGAGTTGGTGAGTGATTCACTTTTGAGTGAATTTGAGCATACCAGTTCTCCTAGATTGGGGGTATTATGGGCTTCACTATATTTGGTGGGACGCATCTCGTGAAGGATGACTTTATGGTTTCTTTTGGCCAATTGATAGGCCGCTTCACTTCCAGCGAGACCGCCTCCGATTATATGGACTTCTTTCATAGATATCGCGATCCTTTCAATCCTTATTATAGCATAGGATGCCCAGCGTAAGATAGAAAAAAAGACGCCTTGGTTTCAAGGCGTCACGGTTTTCACTTTAGTGAAGAAATACCAGTATTTAAGTGCGACAAGCACTATGATCATAACCCTGAGCCAAGGCCACCCTACTAGAAAAAACGGAAATAATAACATGAAATCAACAAAAAGCATAAGCTGCCATTTGTCTTTGCGTGTCATGCTTCTGTTCATTACGAAATCTTCAAGATGGTTTTTGTATAGCCTGGTTCCAATGAACCAGGTGTGAAATCTTTGTGACCCTCGTGCGTAGAAATAAACCGTAAGAAGTAAAAACGGGGTTGTGGGAAGTACGGGCAGGACTATCCCGATAACCCCAAGGGCCAAGAAGAAACTCCCTAAAAATACATAAAGCGCCTTGATCATTCTTCAATCAGACGCTTTTCGCCTTCAAGTGCACGAAGCGGTGTGATGTCCTGAGTGAATTCAAGTGTACCCAAATAAGTACCTTTTTTATTTCTTACAGCAAAGTATCTGATATGAATCATCTTGTCTTTCATCTGAATCCAGAAATCCTCGTGGTCCTTCTCTCCGGTTTTAAATGATTCCACAATCTTTTCAACGATGTGCACACTTGAAGGTGGGTGACACTGATTGACATGTCGCCCAATGATGGTGGCGGGTCTGTCGAATATGCGCTCTTCACCTTGCGTAAAGTATTTAACGTGTCCCTCATTATCGACAAACGTCAAATCAAGGGGCAACGTATTCATGAGAACTTCAAGCTGTTCAAGGCTCAGTGAACCCGCCCCGATTGGCACCTCACCATCTTTATTGATAGCAGAAACTTCTTCAGTAGGTGTGGCCTCACCGGCATTTTCGAATTTCTTCTTGGGCGCTTCAAGAAAATAGCCGACTTCATCACTGTTTTCCGCAATGGTGATAAAGTTATAGAGGTTCAGATTCTTCTCTAGAAGTGGAGAGAGAATGGTATCTTCCTTGAAGATCATCTCGCGTACTTCCTTGATGGCTTTTTGAGCATCTTTTAAAATATCCGCGACTTTGGTGCCTGGTTCATTCAAGGTTTTTTGCATATCCTTGATCACTTTACGGATGTCATCATCCACCCCCCACATGACTTTTGGTGGGGCGGTAATGTCTTTCCTCTCAAGATAAGGAAAGAAGAGCTGTTCCTTCCGTGCGTAGTGCTTGTTGATTTCACTAAGACGGTCAAACGCAATACGAAGCATCAGCACAGGCTGATCGCCTTCTTTTTTCAGATACGGTTCAATCTCATCACTAATCAACTGTTCTATTCTTTCATTCTCCACTTTCATGACTTGAAGCGGGTGGCCTTCTTCGTCATTTAAATTAAGGCTGTGTATATCGGATATCGACCCTCCGAACACGTTGGCGTGCACGTCGCAGAGTTTTTGAATCTCTTCGACTTGCATCCCATCCTCAATCAAAGACGCTTCCATGGCTGAGATTTCTTCTGTGGATACTTCACTGAAATTCTTTTCAAAGTCAATTTTTACACTTTCAAAATCTTCACCAGCATGCAATCTTTTAATCAGTTTTTTCAATGCCTCTTTACGCTCTTTAGAGACATTGTTTATAAATTCACTCATTTATATCACACTCCTGTTTTAAATTTAACATAAATGAAAGTGTTGACTAACACAAACGGTCATTTTTATAAATTAAGCTCTAAATTAAAAACTTCCCGATTGAAAAATCAGGAAGTCTTAAATTTAAATATAGATGATGTATCCAGCAATAGCCGAAATAAATATAACAAAGATGGGGTGCATCTTGAATACTTTGAGCAATACAAAGAGCACTATGAAAAGCAAGACACTGTAGACATCCACATAGGCATCAAAGGCTACCGAGTAAACACTTGCAAAAATCAAACCTACAAATGCAGGACGCAATCCAACAAAAATACCCTGGGCAAATGTGGATTTCTTGAAACGCTCAGCATTCGTACTGATCAGTGACACGAGAATAACAGGGACGAGTACAAGACCCGTAGTCGCAATGGCGGCTCCGATGACACTGTTGATCTGAAAGCCAATAAATGTGGCACTGTTAATCGATATGGGCCCGGGTGTCACTTGCGCAATCGCAAGCATATCGAGGAACTCCGTCATAGTCAGCCAGCCATGTGTATCGACAATCATTCTCTCAAAAAGGGGTAGCATTGCATACCCGCCCCCAAACGCAACCGCCCCTATACCTACAAAGGTAACAAAGAGACTAAGCATTGTCATCAGCATGATGGCTCACCCCGCTTATAATATGGATGAGGTAACCAAGAACCCCTAGCAATCCAATCACAAAAAATGGATGGACATAAACGATCGCAATAAGTGTGAATGTCAAAAACGCAAGAAAGATTCCCCGGAAATGAAAATTCTGTTTGAGAAATTTAAGGCCTGCTGAGAATATGAGCACCACGACCGCTACCCTTACCCCCTGAAACACCGCTACAACTGCTTCATGTTCAACAAACCGGTAAAGAAAAGCCGCAATGGTCATAATGATGACAAAAGAGGGTAAAATCATGCCAAAACCACTTACAAAAGCCCCTTTTTTTCCTCTTAGGGTCATACCGATATAAACCGCAAAGTTCACCGCAATGACACCGGGAAGTGACTGGCAAATAACGAGGATGTCAGTGAAATCTTCTTCTTTTATATATTTGTAGCGGTGTACAAATTCCCTTTCAAAAAGGGGAATCATGGCATACCCACCGCCAAAAGTAAACGCTCCGATTTTCAGGAAACTAATGAACAGTTTCCACAAGCTGATTTGCATAGTATCACGTCCTATAAAGTATCTTAACAAACTATATCATAAAGACCGTTTTTTTTCCATATCCAAACAAAAATGCCCCTGAAATTCAGGGGCATACTAGTTAATTGACATACGCTTCTTTGAACGTGAACTGTCCGTTTTCAAAATCAACCCTTATGGTGCTTTCTTTGGTGATGTCGCCTTTGATCATGGCACGACCGAGTTCGGTTTCTACATGACGCTGGATAAACCGTTTCATGGGTCTTGCACCGTATTGAGGCGAATACGCTTCATTAAGGATATGTTGTTTGGCTTCGTCTGTAAACTGCACGACGATTTCCTCTTCGCTCAATTTCTGGTTGAGGGAATCGATTTGAAGATCAATGATTTCAAGAAGTTCGTCTCTGGTGAGGGGTTTGAAAAGGATCGTGTCGTCGATACGGTTTAAAAATTCCGGTTTGAAGTGTGTGTTGAGTCTCTCAAACACCTGGTTTCTTACAGTTTCTTTGATTGAGCCATCCGAATCAAGCCCTTGAAGCAACAAGTCACTTCCAATATTCGAGGTCATGATGATGACGGTATTCTTGAAACTTACAGTGCGGCCTTTTGCATCAGTGATGTGGCCATCATCAAGTATTTGAAGCAGGGTGTTGAAGACTTCCGGATGGGCTTTTTCGATTTCATCGAAAAGTATCACACTGTAAGGCTTGCGTCTGATTTTTTCAGTCAACTGGCCGCCTTCTTCATACCCCACATATCCTGGTGGAGCTCCAATAAGCCGCGCTACGGTATGCCTTTCCTGATATTCACTCATGTCGATTCGAACCATGTGATCTTCACTGTCAAACAAAGCTTCAGCCACACTTTTGGCAAGTTCGGTCTTCCCTACACCCGTTGGGCCCATGAAAATGAAACTTCCGATTGGTTTGTTGGGGTCTTTCAAAAAAGCTCGGGCTCTCAATATGGCGTCACTTACACTTTTAACCGCAGTATCCTGGCCAATTACACGCAAGTGCAGGTGTTTATCCAAATTGAGGAGTTTGTCTCTTTCACTCTCGACAAGACGTTTCACGGGAATGCCAGTCCATTTGGACACAATCTCCGCGATTTCCTCCTCGGTAACCTCTTCTTTGATCATGGTCGATTCTTGTTGCTCATCTTCTTTTTCCTGAGCTTTCTTAAGTTCTTTTTCCGCTTCAGGAAGATCTCCGTATTTAAGCTTGGCGAGACGTTCAAGGTCATAGTTTCTGCTCGCTTCATCAATCTCGTTCTTGATTGATTCAATTTTTTGTTTGAGCGCCTTGACAGTCCCAAGTCCGGATTTTTCTCTCTCCCACTTGGCTTTGAGTGTATCGTATTTGTTTTGCAGATTGTTGATTTCTTCTTCAATATTTTCAAGACGTTTCACGGATTGAGGGTCTTTCTCTTTTTTTAGACTCGTCTTTTCAATTTGCAGTTGCAAGAGTCTTCTCGAAAGATCGTCGAGCTCACTCGGCATGGAATCGATTTCCGTGCGTACCAAAGCTGCCGCTTCATCCATTAAATCTATGGCTTTATCAGGTAGGAAACGGTCTGCAATGTACTTATTTGAAAGTGTAGCACATGATACAAGGGCCTGATCGGAAATTCTTATGCCATGATGGATTTCAAACTTGTCCTTGATACCACGTAGTATGGAAATGGTATCCTCCACGGTGGGCTGGTCAATAAGGACTTGCTGAAAACGTCTTTCAAGTGCTGCATCCTTTTCAATGTATTGTCTGTATTCATCAAGTGTGGTCGCACCTATGCAGTGAAGCTCACCCCTTGCAAGCATTGGTTTCAAGATATTGCCCGCGTCCATTGCACCTTCGGTTTTTCCCGCACCTACAATCAAATGCAATTCGTCAATAAACAGGATGATTTCACCTTCGCTCTCGGAAACCTCCTTAAGGACACTTTTAAGGCGTTCCTCGAATTCACCACGATACTTTGCACCAGCCACAAGGGCCCCCATGTCAAGCGCAAAAATGGTTTTATTTTTCAGGCCATCTGGCACATCGCCGTTGACAATGCGCATAGCAAGGCCTTCAGCGATAGCGGTTTTCCCTACTCCAGGCACCCCTATGAGTACGGGATTGTTTTTAGTTCGACGCGATAAAATCCTGATCACACGTCTTATTTCATCATCCCGTCCAATAACGGGGTCCATCTTGCCATCTCTGGCAAGCTGAACCAGATCACGGCCATATTTGGAAAGTGCATCATAAGAGGCTTCAGGATTGTCTGAATTGACGGTTCTGTTTTTTCTAACGCCTTCGAGCACTTCTTTGAAGGCTTTTTGTGTAATGTCAAAGCTTTCCAAAAGCTTTTTCAAACTTTTGTCGTTCAGTTTGTAAAATGCCAAAAACAAGTGTTCGACACTCATATAGGTATCCTGGTAGGTTTTCATAAAATCCTCAGCGTGCACCATGAGTTCACTCGCATCTCGGTTCATGTATAAATCCTTGGCATTTGACACTTCAGGTAGCTTGGAGATTTTTTGTTCAACCGCTTTTTTCAAAGCTTTTATATCTATATTCAGTTTCGCCAAAAGCTCACTGATCAAAGACTCATCAATACTGATGAGTGCGTGTAGAATATGTTCGGGTGTAATGGATTGGTTGCTGTGTCTAAGTGCTATATTTTGAGCTTCCTGAATAACTTGTCTGGTTTTTTCTGTCATGGACTCAGGTCTCATATAATCATCTCCTTATAGATAAAATCAAAGCTTCAGGGAAACCCCTGAAGCTTATCAGGTTGTTACTTGACTTCAACCACGTAGCCCTGGTTCTGGACTTCGCTTTTTGGAGCATCAATGGTGAGTACGCCGTCTTCAAGCTTGGCTTGAAGATTGGCAGGGTCAATATCAGGTAAATTGATAGCCCGTCTCATAGAGGTGACTCTGCGCTCCTTGTGAATGTAGTTTTTGTCTTCGTCCTTGTTTTCGTTTTCATCTTCGTGTTTGACTTCAATGGTAAGAATGGAATCATCGTAAGATACTTTCAAGTCGTCTTTGTTGATACCAGGCAAGTCCGCTACGATTTCATAGGCGTCTTCCTTGTCTTCAACATCGATTTTAAACGTATCATGTCTTAGTGATCTCATCGGACGGAAGAAATCATCCACTAAATCATTAAAGTCCATGAAGTCATTGTCGGTTCTACGTGGCGAAGCACTGAATGGTGTAAGTTTCCACATAATTCAACCCTCCTTGGCAATATGTTGTTAGCACTTAATGGTAACGAGTGCTAATGCAATTATATTATAAAACGGAAGTTAACATTTGTCAACACTGTTTGCATAAAAAAATGCGGAAAATTTCCGCATTTCTAAGCAAAGAATATAAGGCTTAAAGCCATGACAGCCATACCTGAAATAACACCATATATCACCAGATGGTGACGTCCATATTTTTCTGCGGTTGGCAACAATTCATCAAGGGCAATATAAATCATGACCCCACCCACAGCTGCAAATATGTATCCAAAGGTTCGTTCTGTCATAAACGTCTGCAATATGAAGAATCCGAGAAGCGCTCCAATAGGCTCGCTGATACCGGACAAGAATGAATATATAAAGGCTTTCTTGCGTGATCCGGTCGCATAGAATATGGGAACACTCACCGCCACCCCTTCAGGAATGTTGTGGATGGCAATCGCCACTGCGATGCTTATCCCAAATGTCGGATTTTCTAAAACGCTCATGAACGTTGCAAGCCCTTCAGGAAAGTTGTGAATTCCTATGGCAAGTGCCGTAAAAAGTCCCATACGCATCAAGGACTTTGCATGGTCCTGGTCGCTCAAATCAATTTCCTTTTTTTTAAGTTCCGATACATCCCGTGCTTCGTGAGGATTGGCTACATCCGGAACGAGTCTGTCTATCAGCATCGTAATCATTATACCTGCAAAGAAAGCAATTGTCGTAACAGTATAGCTCGCAGATACACTCATGGTCTCACCCAATGACGCTTGCGCTTTAGGAAAAATTTCAACAAATGAGAGATACACCATGACCCCTGCAGAGAATCCAAGCGCCACACTAAGAAATGTAGCATTGGTTTTTTTGGTAAAGAAAGCTATTGCACTTCCGATACCTGTTGACAATCCTGCTCCAAGTGTCAGCAGAAACGCAAATAGTAAAGTTGCTGTTGAATAATCGCCCATGTCTACACTCCTAACTCTGTTATCTTCTACATTTTATCATATATGTTTTTTTTTAACAAACCATAAACAGCATAAATCAAAAAGCCTGCAATCAGGCTTTTTGATTACGGATATATTTTATCAGGTCTTCAATCTCTTTGGGTTTGGAATAATAGTACCCCTGTACAAAATCGCATCCAAGTGTTTTAAGTTCATTCAACACTTCAACATCCTCCACACCCTCAGCAATGACTTTGAGCCCGAGTTTGTGTGAAAGTTCTATAATGGTCGCTATCATGTCATACATCGATGAATCCCCATGCATGTTCATGGTGAACTCCCGGTCTATTTTCACAGTATCCACTGGAAGATCTCTTAGACACGAAAGGGATGAATACCCTGTTCCAAAGTCATCAAGAATGGTTTGAACCCCTTCACTCCTGAAGGATGAAAGAAATACCTGGGTGGTGGTTCTGTTTTGCATCAAGGTTGATTCAGTCATTTCAATGTGAATTTTATCAGGTTCTAGTTTTGCATTCTTGATCATCGTTGTCATCTTCTCAATCAATGTAGCATTGAAAAGATTTCGATAGGATACATTGATGGCCAGCCCAATATGCTTGAAATCTTTCTCAAATCTAAGGTGATCTTTAAATACCGCTTCCAGTACCCATTCGGTAATGAAGTCAATCAGACGTGTTTCCTCCGCAAGCGGAATGAATTCATCAGGTGTAAGGACACGGCCGTTTTTTCGCCAGCGTATCAAAGCCTCAACATCGGATACCTTATCGGTTTTCAAATCGATAATCGGTTGATAAACCAGAAAGAATTCCTCGTTTTCAAGTGCACTTGGAAGCGCACCAAGACGTTCTATTAAAAGCGTATCACGGGCATGCTCGTCATGATAAACTGCGAATGTGAGCCCGTTCTTTTTTGCATGAAGCGCCGCAATATCACTCTCTTTGAAACGTTCACTGGCTGTTTTATCGGTATCCGGAATGCTTACTCCAATGGAAAAATCCAAATAAAGCGGTACACTTTCGCTATAGATGACCTCTTCTTCCATAATTCTTGCAAAGTCATCCCTTATGGCTTTAAAAGACTCTTTGGATGTATCAATCCAGAAAAGTCTGCGATCAACCAAATAGATATCGGAATCCTCTGGAAGAAACCCCTGAATCCTGGAATGGATATTCTCAAGTAATGTCGCGTATTCGCTACTCCCCAAAAGTACCAACAAGGATTCGTAGTTGTTGATGTGAAAGGAAACGGAAACCTTATCCGCTCTTTTATCCGATGGATCATTATTTTGCCAATAATAATTGAATGTTTTAATGCCTGTGGTCAAATCATGCGTATAAAGACTGGTAACCTGTCTCACTTTGGCTCTGATGGTTTCATACATGAACCCTACCAGTCCGCCTGACAAGGAGAAAAACACCAGGCGCATGGTCCAACTGTAAAAGGCCTGCATCTCCATAGTCTCTGTATTGAGGGGCATCAAGGGTCCTAGAATGACCCCGCCAAATATCCCTAGGAATATGCCACCCTTCCATCCATAAAGAATACCCCCGAGAATCACGGGGATATACATGACATGCAAATAGCCATTCCTGGTGCCACCGGTGAAATATACAAAAACATAAGCAGCAACCAGCATTAAAATAATAATTCCACTCAGCACAAGGCGATACCGTGTTGAAGGAAAAAGCAGACGATTCAAAGTAGTATGTTTATAATCATTCAAGGTATCACTCTTTTCTAGTAGTATACCCTTCCCCTAAAAAATATTATAGCATAGGCCTGTTTTTAAAGATACACGATTATACCTTAATTAACGAGCGTACACTAAGTCAAAACCCAAAATCCTTCACTAAAGTCAGATTTGCGAAGTGATTACCAAATCATAGCGTTCACTGTTTTTATAGGAGTTGGTATACTCAAATACCTTTCCATCCGCAAGAAAGCCGGTAAGTTCAAGATGAATCACCGGGAAGTTTTCACCAATTTGAAGGTATTTCTGATAAGTTTCACTCGCAAATGTGGCTCTCAATCTTTGGTGTGCTCTCACCATATTTAATTTCAATTCATTTTGAATATAAGCATAGATGGATTGTTTGGCAATGGTTTCATTCAAAGGAACTACTGATTTAGGGAAATACGACTCATCCACCATGAGCGGAACGTTGTTCTTCTTTCTTAGACGGATCACCTTGTAAACATATGCCCCTGGTGCAATATTCAATTTGGAAGCTATAAAATCATCCGCAGGCAACAAACTGTATTCAATCAAGTCCGTTGAAGGCTTCCCACCCGCATTTTCAACTTCACGGGTGAAGCCTATGAAGGCATCCATATCCTTGAGAAGTTTTTTATCGGTGGTATAGGTTCCTTTGTAGCGAACACGGTAAAGTTTATTTCTGTTCACCAAATTGTCAATCGCTTTTCTCACGGTCATGCGTGAGACCCCATACATTTGTGCAAGTTTTCTCTCCGAGGGCATCAGCTGATTGTGTCCTTTCTTATCTATCAACCGTTCAATAGCCTCAACAAGTGTCAAATATTTTGGTTTCACGGTGTCCCTACTCTCTTTTGGCATTTAGGAAACAGCCATTTTTTTAGACCATTAATACAAATTATTTTTACTGGTCTATACCATATTATAGTGCCTATTGAAAACAGTTGTCAAACCAACTTTCTTCGTATATATTGACAGTTTATTTAAACTTATTATAATGAAGGTGTCCCCCGTGAACTTCTTGGTTCATCCCTGCATCCAATCCTTTCACACACTATTAAAAGAAAGTTGGTAGTCTATGAAAATCCTTGCAGCTTGTGGTTTTGGCGTAGGATCATCCATGATATTGAAAATGACCCTTCAAAAAGTATTAAAGGAAATGGATGTCGCCGCTGAGATAGAGAATACGGACATCTCAAAGGACACCCATTTTACTGCAGATGCGATTGTCACTTCCTATCAGTTTGTCGAAGATTTGAAAGCCGTTACCGATATTCCCGTTTATCCCATAAGACGCTATTCTGACAAGTCCGAAGTTCAGAGGCAAGTAAAGAAGATGCTTGCAGACCTTAAAACAGACCCCAATAAAAAACACGGTGTATAAAAACACCGTGTTCTTTTAATAGTCGAGTCGCTTGAAAATAGCAGGATAAACTAAAAAGCCCATTAGTGAAACAATAAAGTACCGTATGAAATCAAGCATATTGTAAGGCCAGCTGCCTTCTTCAGTACCAATGAACCCAAAAACAAGTTTCAATATCAGCAGTGATGCCAAAAGCAGCGCAAAGCCGACCGCAATTCTGATTACGAGTGTCTTCAAGGGTTTGTCTGTTGAAAAACCCACGTATTTCTTCTCAAGAGACGTTGCGAGCATCAAACCCGTCATGATGCCATAGCCTTGAAAAAAACTATTGTTGTCGAGAAAAAACAGCCCCGGCAAAAGCACAAGCGCAATCATGGAATAGTATTGAATCAATTTCTGATTGTCATTGTAAAACTTATTGAATAAAAAACCATGACCAAGCGCAATCGTAATACCCAGGGTTGCGCCAACGAGTACATCTCTTAAGTAGTGGACACCCAAATACATGCGGCTCATCATCATAAGTACAGTCAGTATAATTGCTATGAGCCACCAATACCGTTTCAGTCTATAGGCTATCGCAAACAAGAAAGAACTGAAAGCTTGCGTATGTCCACTTGGAAAGGCGCTTCCATACGACGTTTCAGGTCTTAGATTGTCAATCTCGGAATAGGTTTCATAGGGTCTTGGCAGTTCTGTGATACCTTTGATGAAATTGTTGGTGGATAAACTGATTCCAAGCGTAGTCGCCAGATATTCACCAAATTTCTTGTCATACGCCCAGTATACGATGGCGAGTATCAGGATATAGACATACTGTTCTCCCAAAAACGAAATGAAATTAAAAAACATCTCTCCTAAAACGCCACCTGTATTTTGAAGCCAAATAATCAAATCTACACTAATCTGTTCCATATAACGCTCCTTCAGGTCTGATTAAATCATTGTTTGTTTGCATGCTGTTCAAACTTTTTTCTTTGATTCATCAAATAAATCTTGAAAAACCAAGGGGCAAGTCTTTTTCCCCATTTATACAAAAACGAGGGATAGATTTTCTTCTTGTTTTTTAAAATGCCTGTCGTAATCTTCTTAGCAACGTGTTCTGGACTTTGGACAGGCCATGGTAGATACTTCGCATCAGCTCTGTCAAAAAAATCGGTTCGGGTTGCCACTGGATACACACGCTGATAGGTATGATTGGTTTTCTTCTCTTCAAGACGTATGGCACTGAAATAATTGTCAAGTGCGGCTTTGGATGCTCCGTATAAAGCATACCCCGGCATTGGCAGTTCTGCAATCGCACTAAGGGTGACAACAAAGTTAAATGGCTTTTCACCATAAACCTCCTGCATCTTCTTGGCACTGTACATGACCCCTGAGGTATTGACCTTGAGCAGGTCTTTCATCGCTTGGTAGTCAATAGATGCATGGGGCCCGTAGTTTGCATAGCCCGCATTCGCTACAAATACATCAATGGTACCAAAACAGTTTTCAGCATACTCAAAGAGTTCATCAATAGCCGTCTTTTTGGAAAGATCCAGATTTTTCACCCAAAGCCTGGCATGCGTAATGTCCATGGTTTTCTCGATTGTCCTGCTGATACCCAGTACAAAGGCCCCTTCCTTAAGAAGGTTGGCGACCAATGCTTTTCCAATACCACTTGATGCTCCGGTCACAACGACGTATTTACCATTCAAATTCATAGAATCACTCCAAATTCTCTAAGATGAAATTTTGAATGAGTGACGTGGTGAATTCCAGTTGTACTTCTCTTGAAATGGAAGCTTCAAAGTCACCGGATTGTTCCCCATAACTCCCGAAGTACGCATGATTCCCACCAGAAATACTCACTTCATTAAAATAATTTTGAGGCAACCTTGATAAACTTGCCTCATATGTTTCTCTATCCATGATACCATCATTTGAGGCAGTCAGCGATAGCACTGGTATACGTCTATCGCTTAAATCAATCCCTTCAGAAGGGTACGCTGCCAGTAAAATCAGTCCAGAAAAATGCCCTTGGTAATCGTATACTGCCTGAGAAGCCGCCACCCCACCAAGTGAGTGTCCACCTATGAAAGTCGGCAAAGTATCATCGACATCAATATCAAGCGCACTATCTGAGTTCAATATTGGCAAGTGAAAAGGCATCCTTGGAATATAGACATTGAAATTGCATTTATCTAACTTGGATCCGAGTTCCAGATAGGCTTCAGGATGAACGAGCCCTCCCGGATACAAGATGATGTTGGCAATTGATGATTCGTTTTCAAAGACATAGTGGCGATTTACCACTTCGTAGCCTTCCACCGAATCCGCAACTTCCGGGGCTCTGTAAACAAGCGAAGAAAACCCTATGATAAGGATAAAGAAGAGAATCAAAATGGATCCATAAACAATCTTCAAGGTTTTTTTGTTCATCTAATGTCCCCTAAGGCCATAGAAAAGCAAATCCAGTTGTTTTTTCAATGTTGCCTTGTCATTGAGCTGTCCCAGTTCAAAGAGTCTGAGATGCATAATGATGTCTTCCTCATTAAAGGCGTCATTGATTCGGTTCTCCCTGAATCCTTCGCGAATCCAATATAGCAACCCTGTGCTTATTCGGTTATTGACATACCATTTCACCACACTGTTAAGCGTATCATCGAGTGGCAAAAGGAGTTCCTTGATCAGGGCAATATCATACTCATCAATCCGTTGCTTGAGAAAATCAAGCACACGGTCCAGTTTCATGGAGAAACTAAGCGATGCATCATAGACAATGCTTTCAAACCTCTGGCACTCACCTTCTATGATTCTGCTCGCTACACGTCTCACCACATTTTGCTTGCTGTTGAAATAATTATAGATGGTAACCTGTGACACAGACGCTCTCTTTGCAATTACAGCTACAGGCGTGGCCTGAACCCCATTTTTTAAAAACAGTTCATAGGCGGCGTCCAAGATTGCCTGCTGTTTTATTTTTGTTCTTTCCTGTAGTTTTTTAACCATTTACTCCAACCCCTCTATTTCATTATAATTGTTATGGACAATGAATGAAAGCCACAAGATTAAAAACTCCCATTTAAATAAAAAAAATGCTGACATTTTAACCTCTGTCAGCATTTTGATTTCAATTCTTCCAAATAATGTTTCAAAGCTTCCAACGCATCGATATTGTCATTGTAATTCAGTTGTTTCGCGATTGAAGCCCCATACGTTTCTGTCAATTTCAGTATCTCGAAAAGCGCCTGCCAAATGGACCTTTTTTCAGGTAAAACATATGTTGATAAGAAGGACTTCCATGTCGGCGTGTCAAGATACAAAGGCAAGTCATCCGATGCCTTGTTCAAAACAGTCTCAAAACCGTATGTACAGCCGACATACCATCTCAAAAGCGCTTTGGCGTTTTCCCGGATATGACCAAGATGCTCAAGAGCGTAAAGTCTCTCCCCCCTGCAGAGCCCTTTGGCTATATAAGGCGAAACCCAGAGAATTTCCCTGACACAGCTTTTGAATAGCTCATAAGAAGGCTTTCCAATAGAGAAATGCGCGTTAGAAGGACCGTGGGGATTCCTGTATAGTGAATCCTTGTCCAATAGCACTTTATGGCATGCGTCCTCTTTTAGGTGAGCCTCCAATACGTAAAGAGGTCTTATGAGAAGATCAATTCTGTTTTTATCATAAAAAAGCATTTGAAACATGAACCCATCATCCATCTTTCCAGGGTGAAAAATCATATCATCCGAGGTATGCATCATCATTGGATTACCGAATGCTTTCAACCATTCACGATTGTCAATCATGGATGTGTATTCCTCAACAAAAAACACGATATCATAATCCTGAAATTCATCTTTTTGAGCATTGATCACCCGCGATCCGTTCATTACTACCGTTCGGACTCTATCGTCTTTTCGAGCAATGCTTAAAATCCATTCAATCATTTCACTGTAGTTTCTCAAAGAATCACGTCCTCTTCAAAGGCTACCTTCCAATTTCAAGAGTGTTTTCTTGACAGACAACCCAGACCCAAAGCCAACAAGTTTCCCATCCGATCCAACCACTCTATGACACGGTACGACCAAAGACAATGGGTTCTTGTTCAAAGCGCCGCCCACGGCTCGCTGTGCATTTGGCTTTCCAATGGCTTCAGCGACTTCCTTATATGTCCATACATCACCATAAGGAATTTTCATAACCGCTTCATAGACAGATTTTTGAAACGGTGTCCCTTTTATCTCAACAGGAAAGTCTAACGTGGTTCGTACTTGCCTCAAGTAGGCATCAATTTGGAGAAAGGCCGATTGCACAAGTGAATCGGAAACATCATTTTCCACCCGTTCACTGCAATAAGTCACTGCCGTTATACCTTGAGTCCCTCTTACAATCTTGTAGTGATGAATCAAATCCTCCAAAGGCTTGGTCTTAAGAGCTTGGTCACTGTGAACCTTCATAATTGTCACTCACTTTCATCGTCACATTGATGAATGTATCCAATAAATCCTTATCATAATGCAGCCCTGCATAGCGTTTGAGTTCACTCAATGCCTTGTCTTTACTCAACCCTCCGGCATAAGCTGTTTTATGGGTTAAATCATCGTAAGACTCCACAATTCTCAAGATTCTTGAGAGAAGCGGTATGGCATCCTTCTTGATTCGGCGTGGATACCCTGTACCATCCACATTTTCATGATGAGAGAGCACAATATCCGCCACAGCGCCCATATCGGGTATGGCGCTTAAAAGCCTGTAGCCGACTTCAACATGAGATTCCATTTTGATCCTATCCATATCGCTCAATGGCTTGGAACTCTTCAAGAGCGTCTTATCAATTGCCACTTTCCCTATATCATGGTACTGTGAGGATTCTTTCAACAAAAGCACCCTGTTTTCGGGCAAAGCCAAATCCTTTGCAAATTTATTAGAAAGCTCTGATACCCTTTTCGCATGCCCTTTTTCAAATGGAACGTTTTCATGAAGCATGGTTTCAATTTGTTTTAGCAATTCGGTTCTGAGATAAATACCATCTCTCAATTTATAATGGTACATCTTGTTCTCAGCTATTCTGAAGTTATAATCATAAGACATCTTTCTGTCTGTCATCGTCGTAAGTCCAAAAGACATGGATACTCCAATATTACCCACTTTGACACTCGCTGATTTCTCTTTGGCACTCGCCATTTTATTCAAAGCAGTTTCATAATTCATGTTCGGCAGAAGGATCACGAATTCATCTCCTCCAGTTCGCATGATTTTTCCCCAGAATCCAAAGGTCTTGTTCAAAAAATCCGCAGCTTCCTTAATCAGTTCATTGCCGTATTCATGACCAAAAGCATCATTGAATAACTTCAAAGCGTTCAGATCCACGACAATAATGCTCAAAGGCAGGTAACTCAATTGTGAGTACTTTTGTATGATTTCCGTATAATAACGCCAATTATAAAGTCCTGTAAGTGAATCTTTATAGCTCATTGTACTGAGCTGGCTTTCAAGTGTTTGATCGTTTGACACATTCAAAAACACTACCGCAAGTTTATCTTTATAAAGATGAACCATGGTAATGTGATAGTATTTCTGGTGCAATGGAAAATAACTGGTGAACGTCTGTGTGTTCTTTGTTCTCTCAAGGGCTTCATAGTATTCAAAAAATGGTGGCTTTTTAACATTGAAAACTTCACTGAGTGTTTTATTCTGAACATTTTCAACATTTAGATCCATCAATATCTCATACTTGTAATTGGCATTCAGTATTTTAATGTCTTTAATCTGACCAGATGCGTCGCGTACAAATTTCTGAATGACCAAGGCTTGATTCATTTCATCAAAAAAATCCTTGTTTTCATTCATGAACAGTTCTAGATGCTTACCTCGGTTCTTACTTGACGACTTAATGTTCATTACGATTGTAACGGACAAAGAAACCACCAAATAAAGCGTACTTCCTATGGTAACGAACACCAAGGATAAATCAGGTCCTGAAAACATGTTTCTCATATCCAGCCAAAGTGTGGACCCGAATAAAAACACAATCGCAATGATTAAAGTCATTATGTACCATAAAGGAAGTTTAAATCGCATGTATAAGCACCTCACAAATTATAATTATAACGGATATAGTCAGAAAAGCGAAATAAAAAAAGACGCTTTTTTTGATTACGCGTCTTTTGAAGTACTCATTCCTGATCTTTAAACTGTTTAAAGGATTTTCTGTAAATCAAATATTGGAGCACAATCCATACTCCTAAGAACATAACGCCTTGAAACAAAGCTTCTGAAATACCATAAGATGCTCCACTGATGATTTTATTCACAATGATAAACGCCGCCGTCGCTATGACACCACCAAACCAGATTCTCAAGTGCAATGCGAGTCTTTTTTCTTTGGGGGACAAGTCTTGTTGTTCACTCATAATTTTAACCTCCATTCGCTTGCATTGTAATGAATTAACCGCCGAATGTCAATAAAAAAAGCCCACACCAATTGTGAGCTTTCGACTAACACTTTTAACGAGTCAATTTATTAAAACGTAAATCAATTTCATGTGAGAAGTAATCTTCCAAAGTTTTCAGAAGTTTACTTTTACTATTCTTTTGCTTTTGGTTATTCATCATAACACACTCCTTTTTAAAGTTTGAAGTGTTTGAACGGTTCCTCTTTATCCAAGGTGCTAACGTTTACCAAACACTTTGAATCACGATGCATCAAGATTGACAACGTTTCTCACCTCCGAGAATAATTTGAACTTGATGGGACCCAGACAGTATTAATTGCTATGTTAGTCAATCTGGGTTTCATGTGACTTTCTTACTTACAAAGTATATATGAAAACTGTTTTCATGTCAAGAAAATAGCTCATTACAAATCATTTAACTAATGAAAATTTTTACATTTCAGGAATATACTCTATAAAAAAAGACATCCTATCCCCGTAGAATGCCTTGGTTTAAACTTTATTGTTCTGACATCGAGATGTGCAGCATTTCTCCAAGTGCCGCAAATATGGACAACAATCCACCCACTACCACACCATAAGTCATGTGCCAATCCACAGCTTCGCTGGACTCGCTGCCTGCAACGGTCACTGTAACGTCAATATTGTCAGCAAGCATAAAGAACAGCACTGCAGCCAGAACATACATAGCCAGTGAAAATACATTCCCTGTTCTGAATATCAGGGTGACAATCCCTGCAATCAATGGTGAAAAATAAGCAGCCATCGCATAAGTACTCATTTCAAGACGGGCACTTGCAATGCTCCCTAACCCAAAGGGGTCAAAATCTGCAATATCTGTACCAAAAGCAATGTCAAGGCCAGTAAACACCAAATCATCCATTCTCAAGGCTGGTAGAAAGATAGTCAATGTGGCTAAAATACTCAAGGCTGTAATCAAAAAAGGCAACACTTTTTTTACAGAAGGGTTCTTCATGGGTTTGCACATCCTTTCTACCATATTCTACCCAAAACACTGTTGAATGTAAAGATTATTACTATCTTAAGAGGCTTTGTATTCTTTAGTCCCCGCCTTATTCTAACGGCTATTTATCATATAGCGCGGATTTCTCTAAAGATACCCCCAAAATGCGCTGAATTCTTTGAAAATGACCCTGTAACTCAAAACTACAAGCCAGCTTCCCACTGAATGCCGACCGTTTTATAGAATGAGTAGACCAGGACTCATTTAATGTTTGGACCGCTTTGGAGGCACAAGCTTACAAGCAGTAAAAGAATCGCCATTAATTTTGGCGATTCTTTTACTTTATATGGGTATTATAGAATTCGGTTGCAGCTTTTATGGCACCGTTGGTAAGTTGGTGTCCTGAATCATGCCAGTAAAGTTCTACCAGTGCGTTACTTTTTTCATAAAGTTTATGAAGATTCAAAGTATCTTGTCTATCAACAATGGGGTCATTCCTACCCGCACTTATGAAAAGGGGAAAATCGTTCATCTTTGGAAACACGGTTTTCTCATAAGGTGTCATGGGGTGTAAAAGAATGGCGCCTTAAACTGTATTGCCATAAAGACTCAGATAACTGCTGATAATATTGGCACCATTCGAATACCCAATAAGAATCATGAATGATTTTTCCAAGTCATAGTGCTTGCACAAGGTATCCAGTGTCTCAGCCAGTTCCATCGTTCTTTTTTTAAGATCCACTTCGTCGAACACACCTGGCTTGAGTCTTTTGAAATACCGCAACATACCACTCTCATTGACGGTGCCTCGCAAAGAGAGAACATTGGCACTGGAGTCCATCATTTCTCCGATTGGAACGAGATCATGCTCGTCGCCTCCCGTGCCGTGAAATAATACAAAGGTTGTCTTTGCGCCTTTATCTTTGTATAAGTGTTCCATTATTTATCACGTTTCATGGTAATGATATTGCCAATCGCAGTATAGTCACTTCCACCAAGTCGGCCCACTGCTCTCAACTTGGAAGCGGCAATCTTTCCATCCACAAGAATGCTTTTATCAATATGGATTTGCTTGATTTCACCAAGCACCAGATCCGCAGTAACAGTCCCTCTGTGCTCCATGGGAATAATATGCTTCATTCGGCATTCAAGTCTGATTTTGGCTTCTTCAATTCCCGGTGCCTTGACCGTTGAACTCATTGTGGGTGTCAAACCATACTTTTCCAATTCACTTTCATCAATAGAAAGGGCGGAGGCTGTTTTATGGATGGCTTCCACATTGTCTTCATCCACCATGTTCACCACGAACATCTTACTGTCTCTTATGTGTTTGACAGTATCCTTCAGTGCACCATTGTTGCGAGTTATCCCAACACTCACCATCGGTGGTCTGATAGACGCCAGATTAAAATAACTGAAGGGGGCTCCATTCATGACGCCGTTTGCCCCTTGCGTTGTAATCAACGCCACTGGTCTTGGTGTCACCGCACTTATCAGTAAATCATGTGCCTCTTTGGGATCAATATCGTTCAAATCAATTGATTCAAATGTCTTCATTGGTAACCCTCATTTCAATCTTATTTGTAAACAGTATAAATTTATTCTACCAAAGCCTTCCCCACACAACAACGAAAGTGCATAATAAAAGGCATCCTCGCGGATGCCTTCATTTATTTCAGTTGGAAGTCTGTATAGCAGGTGTCACTGTCAGTAAATGTTGAAATGTCACCCTGAACACTTTTGCCATCGTGATTAATGTCCACCGAGCCATCTATGTCTCTTGGCAACCAAATACCAAAGAATCCATTGGCCTGTGATTCAACATGGTCTTCAAAGACTATGGTGCCTGATGCATCACGGATAGTTACGTCAAATGTTTCTTCAACCATTTCACCCTGGCAAGTCACAAGATTGTGAATGCCGCATGCGTGTGTAGAATCTACATACGGTGCGATTGATGCGTAGAATAAATCGTCTGGCAAAGCGTATTCTGCTTTGCTTGTTTCATCCTGAACTTTCAAGGTTTCTCCGTCAATGGATGCTGCGAACGTGTTTCTGTCGAAATCATTTGATTCCAGATACGAGACTGTCTCAACAACGTCTTTTCCACTCATGTCATATGCGTCGAGTGGATGAGAACTACTTTCACTCGTCAAGGCAACGACGCCCGCAACTATTAACATTACACCGAGACTTCCTACCAACCACTTAAGCATTGTGATTGCCCATTTCATTCAAAGTCTGTTTTTTCTTCTTGTATTCTTCTTCTGAGATGTCGCCACGTACATATTTCTTGTCAAGAATTTCTCTTGAACTCAAATTATACGATCTGTCTCGATTGAATGGTCCGTGGTTGTCTGCAAGACTGAGAACCAAAAATATGATAAAGCCCCAGAACAGCAGCATACCGATGAATCCGAAGCCCATCATGCCGCCTGGCATCATTCGTCCATCAAATGCATAACCGTACGTTCCTGTTCCAAAAATTAGATTCAATACGCCTAAAACGAGCATGAATCCTATCAAAATTGAGAATAATATTATTAAAGTTTTTCTCATGTGTATCACTCCTATACCTAAAGTGTAGTAAAAAATCATGAACACATTATGAAGAAAAGAAGATTGTGACTTTTGTGCCTCTTGGTTTCATCGCTTCTATTTTTAAAGACCCGCCTTGTTGTTCGATTATACGTTTGACAATTGAGAGTCCAAGTCCGGATCCCCTTTCGCTGGATAAGGTCGTGTGCGCCTCGTTATAGACTTTGTCAATGGCTTCTTTACTTATGCCTTCTCCATTATCCTCGACTTCTAGTGACCCAATTGTCTTATCGACCCTTACATATACTTCCGATACATCTTTCGCGTGCATGCGCACATTCGAAAGCAAGTGATCCACCATTCTGTGGATGGTTTCCCGGTCAATATGAAGGGTGTAGCTTTCATCAAGATGATAGTGCATTTCAATACCGGAATCCTCAAAGAGACTTTCTTGACGTTTACAGGCCCTAGCGACTTCCACGGAAATATCAATGGTTTCTTTTGTATTCTCCTTGGTTGATTCAATCAATCTGGGAATCAATGCGTCAATGGCTTTGATTTCTTCATTCAGACTGTCCGTTACATCTACAGTCAATTCAATTCTTCTCTTTTCAACAGCTTCGAGGGTGCTTCTGAGGATGGTAAGTGGTGTCTTGATGTCGTGAGCCAAAGACTGCACATGCTTTTTGTGAGTTACTTGAAGTTCATGAATCTGTTTTATCTTTTCATCGAACTTGGTTGAAATGGTATCAATTTCCTCGAATGTATAGTGGTAGTCTTCATCAAGATTCCTGAGTTTGTAGCGTATTCTGTTCATATCATCGATGATGACCCCGTATTGCTTTTTGAAATAGGTTGAAAAGAGCCAGAGCCCAAGTACGTAGATTCCTATCAATATCCCGTTGAATATCAAAAGATAGCTGTTGTTTTTTGATACCAGTTCGCTTTGATCGTTATCCACATAAAGACGTGCATAAGGCTCGCCATCGATTTCAACCGTATAGTCTCTGCTGTTGACTGGGGACGTCGCTGTTTCAAATTCGGTATCCCCCGTTAATGTTTCATAGGTCAGATGCACACTATGGGTATGTCCGTAATGTTCCAAAAAGACAAGGGCATTTTCTTCACCCGTATAGGTAATCAGATGTTCTGTCATCTCCACAAGTGACGCATTCTCACGTGCGATCGTATCGGATATATAGGCATTGTTCGTAAAGAAAAAAACCACATTCACCACTATGAATACAACCGTATAGATGATCGTGAAAAAGACGAAAATCTTCTGCCTTAAAAATGTTTTCAAACTAAGCATCCTTAACACCTACAAACCGGTAGCCTCCGCCATAGACGGTTGCTATGACATTCCAGGGCTTTTTGGAATCCCCAAGTTTCTTCCTGATGTTCTTGATATAGACATCAACCACCCTGTCGTAGGCTTCGCTTTCCTCGATGCAGGCATCGAGAATCTGATTGCGCGACAAGGTCTGATTGGCATTCTCCATAAGGTAGACCAACACGTTGAACTCGTTTTGGGT
>JAGYML010000002.1 GCA_018400615.1 bacterium
GCCAGAATGTAAGGCGCTGTTTGTGTTTTTGGAAGTGCCTGTTCAACGAGGGTCTCAATCGTCTTTAGCATGGTATCACCTCTTATAATTATAGCACAGAGCACCCGGGGAAGATAGTAGAAGGAATTGCTTTAACATGTTATAATCATACCGATAAATTACGAGGTGATATAGAATGGGAAAATATGTTTTGGCCAGCACTTCACCCAGACGCCATGAATTGATAGAACTTACTGGGTATACATTTGAGACCATTGGTCCGGATGTGGATGAAACAATGAATGAAGCACTTGAAATAGAGGCTCGCATCATAGATGTGGCAAAAAGAAAAGCGGAGGCAGTTGCACATGCCTATCATGAAGATGATACGATATTAGCGTGTGATACCGTCGTCGTATGTGATGATTTGGTACTGGGAAAGCCTACAACGAGAGCGGAAGCGAAATCAATGATGCAAACTCTGGCAGGAAGAAGTCATCGGGTTATTACGGGCTGCGTACTTAAAAAGGGGCCCGTAACAAAAGAGTTTTACGAAGATGCAGTTGTAACATTTTCAAAAATTCAGGCCAGTGAAATCGATGTCTATCTGGATACTGAAGAGTTTTATGGAAAAGCGGGTGGGTATGCTGTTCAAGGGTATGCCGCAAGATTTGTTACGTCTTTGAAGGGTGACTACTATTCAGTCATGGGGTTACCAGTTAGCCGAGTTTACAGGGAATTGCTATTTACATGATTTTGTAAGTCATTCAATGCTTTATGAAGGATGCTTGCAATCATCTTTTTTATTATTGGACCATGGTACTATAAAAATGTTTCAGGAGGAAATGGCATGTTCAAATTGAAAGTACCCAAACACGATCGTCAGCGTGTAAAAGATAAATTGAATATCGTCGACAGTAAAGAATACGAGTATGTCGTTACCACGGATGAGACCATGGTTGAAAAAGACAAGATAAACATTGTTTTTCCTGAAGAAGAAAGTGAAAAAGTCGGTCGCATTCTTGACGCGATTGTCAAAGGTGAAGACATTTTCATTACAGGTGAGAATGCACATGGAATCAAACATCTTGAATCAAGAAAAATTCATTATTTCATGGTAGTGGATGACGAAGTAAGGGCCTTTTTAAGCAACGCCTCATTCATTGTCAAGTACAAACTCTACGAACTTGAAGAACTTTTAGTGGATAAATATTTCATCCGTGTGAGTAAGTATGCATTGGTGAATATCAATAAAATAGACTATATCAAACCTGCTTTCAATTCGAAGTTGGTTCTGCAAATGCGGAACCATGAAGAAGTGGAAGTTAACAGAAGGTATTATAAAGCTTTTAAGAAAACATTGAAGCTATAGGAGGGCAGGCACATTATGATTTTCAATATATTTGAATTCATTTATAATAATCTATTTGTTGTTTCCATCATTGTCCTGTCTATCTTATTGGCAGGCTTGTTGGGCCGCAAATGGTATGAAGAAGTCAAGATAAACAAACGGTTGAATGTTAAGAAGACGATGCTTAGAAGTCTCAAGAACGTCACCTTCAAGCTACCTTCCATGAAAAGAACCCTACGTGTTTTCGTACCGATTGTTTTTTTGGGATTATTTTTTCTTTTGTCATTCAGTGTACCCAAGGATTATACCAACCATTTGAAACGTGTGGATAATGAAGAGACTTTCATGTCTATTTACACAACATTCAATGAACGGTTTTATTCAACCCCCTTGCAAAACTCCGATGCGTTGAGTGATAGAGAATCGCAAGATGCCGAGCCCATCGGCTCCAAAAAGGTTATAGAAGGGCTTGATTTTGTTGCACAGGATGAAGAGCGTGTTTACATAGCCAATGACTCTGGAATAAAAGTCATAAGTGAAGGCGAGGATACTTTCAAAATTGAAAACAGTCTTCCATATCCGAGCATTCAAGATACTTGCGAGACTAAGACGTTTGATATAAAGGGGATTGCTATAGAGGGGAACAAGCTTGTGTCGGTGAGTTATTTCTCTCAAACGAATTGTCAGGAAAATAAAGGTCTTGTCTTTGATGGTCCTAACACCATAATAAGAGTGTACGATACAGATAAGGATTTTGAATTGGCAGATGAATATATCATCGCGGGTCACCTTGATCAGGGGCTTTATAAAAATGGCAATCTGGTAGTGGCATCAAATGCTTATTTACCATCCAATCCCGACAAGGAGATGCTAGAGAGTTATTTTCCCCACGTCACCCATAATGATGAACGGGAAATCGCTTCGTTAAGCGATTTAAGATATATTGAAAATACCAATCCAAATACACTTTTATCCTTGTCGCTGATAGATATTCAAAGCGGACACTACGATTTTGAAACCACATTGACCGATTATAAATACCTGTTGGAAATGGATGAGAACAACGTGTATCTCTCTACCAATGCTTATCAGTTTGACACCTCTTCAGAAGTCTTCGAGATGCAAAACCCCATAGAAAGCATTCATACCATAATTAGCAAATTCTCACTTAGAGACGATGAAATATATTTTAGCAAGACAAGACAATTCTCAGATAGGGTCACGCCGTTTGACGGATTTATATTAAAAGATGAAAAGCTGTTTGTACTCTTTGAAAGTGAAGACGGCCACCGGCTTCAATGGTTTGATTCACAAGTAGATGCAGTTGATAGTATCTTATTGAACAATCTCAAGGATTATGAAAGACTTCAATTTGTAAATGGCTCACTCTTCTTGTATCAAGGCAGTAATCACACGCCAATTGAGGAAATCCAGGTTACAAACAACCAGCTAATCCCACTGAATACCATTGATTATGACAAGGCATCGACCACTGGAATGTATGAACTGGCATCGACAGATACTTCTGTTGCAGTTTCTAAAACGTCTTATTCGCTATCCGTGGATCTGGTGAGCAGTTCACACACTGTGCTAGATTCGTATAATCTGGATTTAGCTGAATACAATATCAGTACGCCTTTAACCATATACGATACTGAGGCCATGAATCAAAATGCACGTAAACACACCTTTTATCTCCCACTTTTGGCTTTGGAAGAAGATTCGAATTACCTTTACAAACATATGGTGGTGGTGTTGTCAATCAGGGATGAAAGGGAATTCATTGTCGAACCTGTAGTAGAATTGAAAAACATCGAAAATCCCATGTCGCCTTTTACATACAGATATCTGGTCGTAGGGGATGAAGACTATCATATTACACCGGGTGGAATCTTTGTAACAAATGAGTCCGCCCCTGGTGAAGTCATTAGAAAGTTCAGCTTTAATTAATAAAACGCCCCTGACATATATTGTCGGGGGCGTTATGATTTTAGTATTTGCTTTTTTCATGCTTTCGTCCTTTTTTAAAATAGGACTGACCTACAATTCCGGGTTTGGTCATATTTCTTATATCCAGAATAACTTTGATTTCTTCATCCGTCAGCAGGCCTTCTTTAATCACAAGTTCACGAATCGTTTTCCCTGTACTCATGGCTTCTTTGGCAAGTGCCGCACTTTTTTCATACCCTATGTGTGGAGAGAGTGCTGTGACGACTCCGTTTGAACGCTCAACATAGGAAACACATTTTTCCTTGTTGACAGTAATGCCTTCAATCGCTTTTGTTCTGAAGGCACTGACTCCACGTTTGAGAAGATCGAGTCCTTCGAAGAGATTCACGAAGACTATGGGCTCAAACACATTGAGTTCAAGTTGACCTGCTTCCACGGCTTTTGTGATGGAGACGTCATTGCCAATGACTTCAAAGGCAATTTGATTGATGACTTCAGGAATAACCGGATTGACTTTACCGGGCATGATGGAGGAGCCTGCTTGAACTTGAGGAAGGTTGATTTCATTCAATCCAGTACTGGGGCCGCTACTCATAAGCCTTAAATCATTGGCGGTTTTGGAGAGATTTACAGCAAGTGTTTTAAGAGCGGAAGAGAGCCACAGAAAAGGGTCAAGGTTTCTTGTGGAATCAATGAGGTTCGGAGCCGTTTTAAAGTTTATGCCAGTAAGCTTTCGAAGATTTTGAATAACCGATTTCTTAAAAACTTCGCTGGCATTGAGGCCCGTACCTACGGCTGTAGCTCCCATGTTGATGAAGGTCAGTTCCTCAAGCGAGCTTTCAATTCTTCGGATATCTCTTTGGAGGGCTTCAGCGAAGGCGCCAAATTCCTGCCCGATACTGATGGGGACGGCGTCTTGAAGATGGGTGCGCCCCATTTTTACAGTCTCCAAATAGGTATTGGCCTTATCCAGATAAGCTCTATGTAGGTTTTTCAATTCGGTAATCAGTTTTTTGGCAAGCCTGATGGTGGCAATTTTTCCGGCTGTAGGCACGACATCGTTGGTCGATTGACCGAAGTTGACGTGGTCATTTGGATGCACTTCGCTGTAGGTACCTTTATCAAACCCAAGCAGTTCACTGGCCCGATTGGAAAGGACTTCATTGATGTTCATATGCATACTCGTCCCTGCACCACCCTGAATCATGTCGGTGATGAATTGATCGTGGAGGCCGCCATCAATGATTTGATCACACGCCTGCATGATGACGTCTGCGGTTTTTATATCCAGGTAATCGGCCTTCATATTGGCGTGGGCAGCTGCTCGTTTAACAGTTGCGAGTCCGATGATAAGTTGTTTGTGAATGGGTTGTTTGGAAATGGTGAAGTTTTCTTTTGCACGGGCGGTTTGGATACCGTAATAAGCATTTTCAGGAATATTCACTTCACCGAGGAAATCTTTTTCGGTTCTGTATTTCATGCTTGTTCCCCCTGTAATGTTTCCTTGACACATTGTAAAACGGCTTCACTAACGACTTTCGCTACGCGTTTATTGAAAGGAGAAGGAATGACATAGTCACTGGAAAGATCCTCATCGCTCACAATGGATGCGATGGCTTTGGCGGCTTCCACTTTCATTTTTTCAGTAATGGAAGACGCTCTGGCATCGAGGGCGCCTCTGAAGAGGCCCGGGAATGCCAGCACATTGTTGATTTGGTTGGGGTAGTCACTGCGTCCTGTACCTATGACTTTGGCGCCACCTTTTTTAGCTTCGTCGGGAGAAATTTCAGGTGTTGGATTGGCAAGTGCAAAGATGATTGGGTCAGGGTTCATGGTTTTGACCATGTCCCTGGTAACGATATTGCCTATTGAAACGCCTACGAAAACATCTTTGTTTTTGAGCAGTTCAGCGAGAGAATCTTCTTTCAAAGAATCGGGCGTGGAGACAATGCCTTCATCGATCAATTCTTGCAAGACAAAGTCATAGCGGTCGTATTTGGCCTTTGTGACAACGCCTTTGCTGTTATACGCAAAGATGGTTTTAACGCCTGCGGCTTTGAGCATTCTTGCGACTGAACTACCGGCTGCACCCGTTCCACTTAGCACGACACTCAAGTCACCGATGTTTTGACCGGTTAGTTTGCAACTATTCAAAAGCGCTGCGGTCGTTACGATCGCAGTACCGTGCTGATCATCATGAAAGACTGGAATATTGAGTTTCTTTTTGAGCCGTCTCTCGATTTCAACACACTTTGGGGCTTTGATGTCTTCGAGGTTAATGCCTCCAAAGGATGGGGCAAGAAGTTCACAGGTTCGAATGATTTCTTCCGTATCCTTGGTATCAAGACAAATTGGAAAAGCGTCGACACCCGCAAATTCCTTGAAAAGTGCAGCTTTGCCTTCCATGACAGGGAGTGCGGCTTCAGGCCCGATGTCACCGAGCCCCAAGACTGCGGTACCATCGGTAATGACGGCAACCATATTTTGTTTGGTAGTATATTCATACGCTTTTTCAGGGTCTTTCTGTATGGCTTTGCAAGGTTCTGCAACGCCTGGGGAATAAGCAAGCGATAAGTCTTCAGGTGTACTGACAGAAACCTTGGTGCGTATCTCTATTTTACCTTTGTTGTCCTTATGAAGTTTCAAACTTCTTTCTTTGAGGTTACTCATGAATGACTCCTTTTAAATATATTGTTTCCATGCACGTCATAAGCGACGAAGCATGGGAAATTTTCGACTTCCAGTTTGTAAATGGCCTCTGGGCCAAGCTCTTCGTATTTGATCAGCGTCCGTTTCTTTATCTTGCTGGCAAGTAAGGCACCCGCACCACCTGTTGCTATGAGATAAACAGCATGGTTTTCAATCATTTTTTCTCTGAAGGTTTCTGAACGGTCGCCTTTGCCAATCATCATTCGGAGTCCCTTCTCCATTAATGGGACAGCAAGCTCGTCCATTCTATAAGACGATGTTGGGCCGGCTGCTCCTATGACTTCGCCATTTCTTGCAGGTGTTGGGCCTACATAATAGATGACAGACCCTTCGATATCGAAAGGGATTTCTTTTTCATTCATCAGGCGTGCGTGTGCTGCATCGCGTGCGGTATAAATGGTGCCGGTAATCAATACTTTGTCACCAGTTTGAAGTTTTTTCGCTTCCTCAATTGAAATCGGAGGGGTCAAGTGGTGTGTCATAGAACAATCACCTCATGTCTTGAAGAGTGACATTGAATGTTGATTGCGACTGGTAATGAAGCGATATGCATTGGGAAAGTGTTGATTTTCACAGCAAGACACGTTGTTTCTCCGCCTACACCCATCGGGCCTACACCCAGTCGGTTGATTGCTTCATAAAGGTCCCTTTCCATTGCGCGTATAGTTTCGTTATCACTTTCATCATCAAGGTCCCTGAGGACAGCCTCTTTGGCTATGAGCGCACTTTTTTCGAGGTTTCCACCAATGCCAACGCCGACAATGAGGGGAGGACATGGCTTGCCTCCAGCGTCAAAAATAGTATCAAGTACAAGCTGTTTAACCCCTTCGATGCCATCGGAGGGCTTCAACATGACGACTTTACTCATATTTTCACTGCCAGCACCTTTGGATGCAAGATTCAATTTCAATTGACTTCCATCCACGATTTTGTGATGGATGATGGCAGGGGTGTTGTCTTTGGTGTTGATTCTATCGAATGGGTCGTTCACAACGGATTTGCGAAGGTACCCATCGGTATAAGCTTCGCTTACACCCTTATTGATGGCCTCATCCAAATTGCCTTCATAAAAAAGATCGCTCCCGATTTCGGCAAAAACAACAACCATACCAGTATCCTGACATAAAGGGGCAGACCCTTTTCTTGCGATGTCCTGGTTTTGGATGATATCGTCCAAAATAGATCGTGAGAGATCATCTTTTTCTTTATCCTTTGCCCGGTTGAACGCTGTGACAAGAGAATCGTCGAGTTCATGATTAATTCTTATCAAGGTTTCTTTGATTTTTTCAGTCACTTCTGAGAGGTCGATTTCACGCATTTTTACACCTTCTTTTAAATTACGACAACATTATAACATAGTAAGATTTTAATGCTACTATAAATTAGGAAAGAATGCTGAATATATGATATTATACTTGCACAAACAGAATTCTTTTGGTATAATCCGTATGCGATAAACTTACTATGGCTTTTTAAGTCATGGCGGAAGGAGAATTAAGATGAAAAAAGGCATTCATCCAAATTATAAAAAAGCGAAAGTAGTTTGCACAACATGCGGTAACGAATTCGAAACTGGTTCAGTCAAAGAGGAAATTCGTGTCGATACATGTTCAAATTGCCATCCTTTTTATACAGGTAAACAACAACATGCTCAAGCAACAGGCCGTGTCGAACGTTTCCGTAGACGTTATGGCATTAAAAATCAAAACAACAACGACTAATGTTTACAACCTAAAGGCCACTTCTCGTGGCCTTTTATTTAATTTAAGGAGGGGCTGTCATGCCATTACAACCTAAAAAAGGTTGGCTTGAAGTGATTGTAGGGCCAATGTTCGCAGGTAAAACCGAGGAACTTCTTAGAAGGATCAGACGCATGCAGTATGCGAAAAAACACGTGGTTGTTTTCAAACCGAAAATAGATACACGATATGATGAAACGTCTATCATTTCACATGATAGACAAAAAACGTCGTCCATATCGATAGAAACATCCTATGAAATCCTTAACCATGTAGACAAAACAACAGATGTTGTAGCCATTGACGAAGTTCAATTTCTTGATGAGCCGGTCGTCGATATTATTGATCACCTGGTTAACAAGGGAAAGATAGTCATGGTGAGTGGGTTGGATATGGACTTCAGAGGTGAGCCTTTTTCATTTATGCCCCAGTTGATGGCTAAAGCCGAGTATGTGATGAAACTCTCTGCGGTGTGTTTGCAATGCGGCGCCCCTGCGACCAGAACCCAAAGAATCATTGATGGCAAGCCAGCAAAATATTATGACCCTGTTGTGTTGATCGGAGCATCAGAATCCTACGAAGCACGATGCAGACATTGTCATAAGGTTTACAGGAAACCTCAACCATTCAAAGGTTATACCAACGTATGAGTACCTCCCATGAATACTTTATGAAAGAAGCTTTGAATGAGGCAAAAAAAGCTGAAATGGAGAATGAAGTCCCCATTGGCGCGGTCATTGTAAAGAATGATGAAATCATAGCGCGCGGTCATAACTTAAGAGAAACCTTGCAAAAATCCACTGCCCATGCAGAAATTGTAGCCATTGAACGTGCGTGTGAAGTGCTTGGGACCTGGCGACTTGAATCCTGTACGCTTTATGTCACAGTCGAGCCCTGTCCGATGTGCGCAGGTGCCATGATACAATCTCGAATCAAGCGTGTTGTGTATGGTGCGAGCGATAACAAGACTGGTGCTCATGTGTCCAACATCAATGTTTTTTCAGGTGCGTTCAATCATCAAGTTGATGTGGTGGCACATGTCATGAAAGAGGAATCCAAAGCCATGCTGAAAAACTTCTTTTCTACTTTACGAAAAGATAAAAATAAGGTATAGTGTATTGGGATGAACCTCTTAGTGATCATCTCCATCCAATAGGCAGCAGTGAACCAGGTCAGGCCGGGAACGGAGCAGCCTTAAGCTGTTTGTTTATGTGGGTGGAGGTGCTCAGTGAGAGATTTTTCTTAACATGATTGGGAGTGATTTTATGTCGAAATTAATATTTTTGGATTTGGATGGTACCATCATCGATCATGGGAGCAATTCAATTCCATCAAGTACTGTAAAAGCCATAGATGAAGCGCGGGAAAACGGACATATCATAAGCCTAGCAACAGGGCGCCCGCCTTATTTGATTGAAGAAGTATTGGACAACCTCCATTTTGATGCAATCATCACAGCCAATGGCAGGTATGTGGTTTATAAAGACAAAGTATTGCGAAAAGAAGTCATAGATGCCAAGACAGTGAAACATTTCATAGATGAAATGGCTTTGTATTCTGCAGATGTAGGTCTTCTGAGTATCGATGATTATCACATGGTTACAAGAACGAATGATACATGGAAGAAATTCAGTGATTACTTTCATTTGAAGGAACCCAATCTTAAACCGAAAAAAACTGACTTTAAAAATGTTTTGCAGATGATTCTCTTTCTTGAAGATCACAGCAAGCTCGATTTGTTCAGATCCCACTACCCTCACCTGGAATTCAATATCTCCTGTCCTTATGGGGTCGATATCAATACCTTGGGTGGCATGAAGGAAATGGGAGCGGAAACCATCAGACGGCATTTGAATTTTCCAATCGCCGATACTGTAGCGATTGGGGATGGATACAATGATATTTCCATGATTGAACATGTTGGTACGGGTGTAGCCATGGGCAATGCCTGTGAGCCGTTGAAAGAAGCAGCCTCATTCGTGACGGCTTCCGTTGATGATGAGGGTATTTACAAGGCATTTAAAAAAATCGGCCTCATATAAGCGTTGATTTCAACGCTTTTCTTTTTAAAGAGTCAAGCCAATGAGTTTACTAATGATGGTTTTGACTATAGAATATAGGCGAAGGTGATAATATGTATGATGTAATTGTCGTAGGTGGCGGTCATGCAGGCAGTGAAGCTGCACTTGCCGCTGCTAGAATGAACAGAAAAACCCTGCTTGTCACAGGTAATATAGATTATGTAGCGTCCATGCCGTGCAACCCGTCGGTTGGAGGGCCTGCCAAGGGCATCGTCGTAAGAGAAATCGATGCGTTGGGTGGCGAAATGGCCGTGAATGCGGACGCGACTCAAATTCAGATGCGTCTGCTAAACTATTCCAAAGGACCGGCTGTAAGAGCGCTTAGAAGTCAATCAGACAAGATTGAGTATCCCACAAGAATGAAGGAAACCTTGCTTGCGCAGGATAACCTTGAAATTTATGAGGACTACGTCAAATCCATTGACATAGACGAAGATAACAACAAAGTAAGGGGCGTTATCACTGAAAGTGGTGAAGTCTTTGAAGGCACCAAGGTCATTCTCACTACGGGTACCTTCATGAACGGAAAAGTTTTGGTAGGATCAGAGTCCAAAGTACAGGGCCCTGAAGATCAAAAGCCTTCATTGGGACTGAGTCCTCAATTGAAAGAGCTTGGGTTCAACCTCTCCAGATTAAAAACCGGAACCCCTCCGCGTGTGGACAAAGATACGATTGATTATGACAAGGTCGAAGAATTAAAAGGGGATGACGTTGTTAGACATTTCAGTTTCTACAATGACTCGACTTATGACCCTGATGAACAGTACAAATGTCATTTGACCTATACAAGTTTGAAAACCCATGACATCATCAATAGAAACCTTGATAAATCTTCCATGTACAGCGGAGTGGTTGAAGGGGTCGGACCCAGATATTGTCCCTCAATTGAAGACAAACTTGTTAAATTCAAAGATAAACCAAGGCATCAAATATTCTTGGAACCTGAAAGCCGACACTTGAATCATATCTATATACAGGGCTTATCAACATCAATGCCTAAAGACATTCAAGTGCAAATGGTGGCAAGCATACCAGGCCTTGAAAAAGCTAAAATCACCAAATATGCTTACGCTATAGAGTATGACGCAATCGATGCAAGACAGCTTTGGCCAACGCTTGAAACCAAGCTCCTTGATGGACTTTATCTTGCAGGACAGGTAAACGGAACAAGCGGCTACGAAGAAGCTGCTGGACAAGGGTTGATGGCTGGCATCAATGCAGTTCTTTCAATTGAAGGGAACCCTGCGTTGATTCTCAAGAGAAACGAAGCTTATATCGGTGTATTGATAGACGATTTGGTCACAAAAGGCACCACCGATCCCTACCGACTATTAACCTCAAGAGCCGAACACAGATTGCTTTTGCGGCATGACAATGCAGACATGCGCTTGATGGAAAAGGGGTATGAAATCGGACTCGTCAAACAAGATAAATATGATCGGTTCAAAGAAAAAAAAGAAAAAATAAACACCCTGACCTCGCTATTTGAAAACTACATGATTTATCCCAAAGCCGATATAAAAGCATTGTTGCAAGACATTGGGACAAGCCCCTTAGGGAATAAAACAAGCTTTCTTGATTTATTGAAAAGACCTGAAATAAGAGGCGAGGATATCTACAAGTTTGATAGTGAATTTCCCAAATTTGATGCGGAAATCATCGATCAAGTAGAAATAGATATCAAGTATGAAGGCTATATCAAAAAAGCATTGAAACAAGCAGAGAAGCTTATAAAACAAGAAAATGTAAAGATCCCTTCTGACATAGATTATGATGCGATTACGAATATTGCGCATGAAGCTCGGGAGAAATTCAAAAAAGTCAGACCTTTGACTTTGGGTCAGGCTTCAAGAATCAGCGGTGTGAATCCCAGTGACATAGCAATACTCAGTGTGCGACTCAAAACTTATGAAAACAGCAATCGAGCGAAATAAACGCTCGATTGTTTTATTTAAATAGCACTTGAATTATGGTAAAATAACTAAAAGGTGATTACATGAATGATGAGATAAGAAAAATTTTCATTGACTATGGGTTTGATTTGTCAAATGAGCAAACCAAGCAGTTTGATAACTATTTTGAGACTTTGTCCCAATGGAACAAAAAAATGAACCTGACCGCCATCGAAAGCTCCAGACAGGTTTATCTCAAACATTTTCTTGACTCTTTGATGCTTGGCAGGGTTTTTGATATGAAGTCCATTAAACTTTTGGATGTGGGTAGTGGTGCGGGCTTTCCTGGAATTCCTTTGAAAATACTGTATCCATCTATTGAACTGACAATTGTAGATGCTTTGAAAAAGCGTATAACGTTTCTGGAACACTTATGTGGCGTTCTTAATCTTGATGTGCATTTGATTCATGGTAGAATTGAAGAACATGCTTACAAGGCACATTATGACATAGTGACAGGTAGAGCGGTTTCTTCTTTGAATATTCTGTTGGAGTTATGTGTTCCTTTTGTAAAAAAAGACGGGTATTTTGTTGCGTATAAAAGTAGTAAATATGCTATTGAAGTAGAAGATGCCAGCCACGCCGTTCATACTTTGGGTGTGGAGTACAGGTCGCATTTTGATTATGAGATTGATCACGATTTCAGAACCCTTTTAATCTTTAACAAGCCACTTGATACGCCAAACAAATATCCAAGACGGTTTAAAAAAATCAAGTCTCAACCGCTCTAATCGAGAAGGTGAATGATGTGTTCAAATCTTTGGATTCACAAATAAAAAAATATTATTACGATATCGAGCGTCACTTTCTGAGAAAAAAGTCCTTTCATGTTGGCTTGATTTTATCCATTATATTGATTTTAACGGTCATTATGCTCGTTTCGGTGCAAATAGATAGTGCGTTTATTGCACTTTATACCAGTATTTTTATTGCGTTGATTGGTTTGAATGCATTGTTTTACTATAAAGGGAATCTTTTTCCTGGGTATCATATTTCAATGTATGCAACAGCATTTGGCCTTTATTTAATCGCCATAGGGCTGATTTTAGAAATCAGACACCCCAGCATATTCACCATATTATTTCTGTTTTACGGCGTGTTGGCTATCTATCAGCATTCAAAGGTTTCAACACTTAATAATTTGTTACTATTTCTAAGTGGAAGTATCATTGTTTTAGGGTTTCCTAATATGTTTTCTGCAAACGGACTTGTATCCATTACGGCTTATGTTTATAGTTTTATGCTTATATTCGTTATCATATTGTCCATTTCATCGTTCATTCTTACCAAACAAAAGGAACGCTTCTATTGGAGCGTTGCAGTTATCAAAGAACGTGAACTTCGTATGATTAAAACAGTATTCGATCTTGAAAATACATTGACTGATCGTCAATTCGATTATGCGTCTTATTATGATAACCTTGATTCTTTTACATCTGCATTGGCAGATGAAATCGGGGTAGAGAATGTCTTTAGTGAAAGAATCAATATTCTCAGAGAACTCAGCATATCAAATGAAGATGCAATCATGGATAATACCAGCGGATACTCTACGGGGGATTTGGAAGAACTCAAACAATTGGAATTGAATAAATATACAAAATTACCTTACGTTGCATTCAAAGCAGCACAGTACACTAGCCTCGATCATGAAGAGAGTGTACGAACAACCAATCTGGATTCAATGAATAAGTCATTTGATAACTATAAAGACACGACAGCTGTTAAGATCGTGTCATTTTCAGTATTGATTACGCTTTTGAGAATAAACAAACCTTATTCCAAAGCCATATCCATAGATACCATTGAATCACTGTTTGAGAAAGATGAGTTTGCAAAGCTTTTTGATCAAAGCGTTCTTAAATTCTTCAAGCAGAACAAGGATATGTTCAAGAAGTTAACGGAAATTGACAACACAGGGGGTGAATCCCAGTGACCTCTTTAATCGATAACATAAAAAGAAGTGGCTTATTGAATCGTACTGAAATACTGAAATTGAAAGTGACACTTGTTATGGTCTTCTTGTTGATTTTTGGCGTGTTGACCATTCCGGTATCAATATTTGAAGGGTTGTCTCTCAATATCAGAATCATCGTGCCCCTAACTTTCACTTTTCTTTTTCTGGTCAGCTTCCTTCTGTTGTTTTTCAATAAAACCAGGTGGGCCATGCATTTCAGCATTTATACTTTCCTGGGATTAACCTATTATTATGTAGCGGGATCAGGGCAATTGTATGGATATTTTCTACTTTTTATAACTTTGAGTGTTATAATTTTCTATCAGGATATTACGACCTATATTATTTATGGGGGAACCGTCACTGTATTTGGAGTTTTTTACATTGGTACAATTACAGATGATTTAATGGTGATAGAAGATGCTAATCTTCAAGTTTCTCCATTGATTTATCAAGTGATACTCTTAGGCTTCTTTATTGTTTTTCTGATTCACTTTATCTTGAAAGACAGTATAGAAGAAACTCTTAGTAAAGAATACTATGAATCAGAAAAACTTATTCAGAGATTTCAAGATCATGCATTAAGTTATGTTCAGGATTATGAAGAAAGAGAATCAATACCCCCTTTATATGAGGACAACTTCTTTAGATTGAAAGTAATGAAAATTTCCAAGTTCATGGCCGAAAGTGATGAATTCGAGCTTATGGAGGATGAAGATATAGAAGAGATTTCGGAATTTTATTTTTTTCTTCATAATCACCATATCGACTTCATTATGCAAAAGGACAACCTATCATCGATTACTAAAGATTATGCTTTACAATTTAATAAGTATTTAATGAATAAAAACAACCATATGAATTCCATGATTTTCAAATTGTTATGTGAATTCAAGCAACCCTATTCTCTTGATTTCAAACGGTATGAACATAACTTCGATGAAATGTTTTCAAACAGAACCAACAGGATTATTGCCCTTGGGTTGCTATATCAGTTTTTAAGGCGCGAAGTAACGCAATTTGATAAATGGGGTCGAGTTGACAAGGTTATGACCCATCAGGAAATAAAAGTATTGTTCACTTCAAAACCGATGAGGAAATTCATTTCATTTGAAGACATGAATTTTTTCTTGAAAAACGAAGCATTGTTCATGGAAAAACTAGTGTAGATATAAGTTCAGTAGGGAACGTGTGTTAAAATATTATTATGAAAGAAAACAGAGGGATTTACATGGGAAAAATTTTAGCAGTAAGCAATCAAAAGGGTGGTGTTGGAAAAACAGCGACAAGCGTTAATTTGGCGAGTTCCCTATCTTACCTTGGTAAAAAAGTTTTGTTGATTGATGTTGATCATCAAGCCAATGCTACAACTTATATGGGAATCAACCGTGCAAACCTGGATTACACCGCGGCTGATTTGTTTTTCAATGATATAGATATAAAGAAAATAATCAAAAAGCCCGAAAGCATAGATGTGGATATGTTGCCTGCCCGCTTTGAACTGAACAATATCGAAAGTCAGCTAATCAGTCAGGAAGACAAAGAATTCAAACTTCGTCGTGCACTTGAAACAATCAAAGATGATTACGACTATATTTTGTTGGACTGTCCACCATCGTTGGGGATTGTGACTATGAACGCTTTAGTTGCTGCTGATAGTGTATTGATTCCTGTTCAGTGTGAGTTTTTGGCCCTTGATGGACTTACACAATTGTTGAATACCATAAGAGTGGTACAAAACAAGCAAAAAGCCAATGGGTATGCTTCGATTCTAATAGAAGGAGTGCTGCTTACCATGTTGGATACCAGAAGCAATCTCGGTTATGAAGTTATAAACGAAGTAAAGACTTACTTTAAAGAAAAAGTCTTTACTACTATCATCCCAAGAAACGTTCGAGTCTCTGAAGCCTCAAGTCATGGCGTGCCGGTAACGGAATATGCCCCTTATTCAAAAGGATCTGAGAGTTATAAAAACTTAGCTAAGGAAATAGTGAAAAATCATGGCCAGTAAAGAAATTTTAGGAAGAAACATTCTTGATTTGATTGAAGAGAACAAAGTTAAACCTGAAGACAATGAACGCATTCAGAACCTGCCTGTATCGGATATAAAACCCAATCCTAATCAACCAAGAGTCGTTTTTAAAAAAGAATCTCTGGATGAATTGGCTCAGTCGATCAAGAACCACGGATTGATTCAGCCTATTATTGTAAAAAGAGAAGGTGCGACTTACACACTGGTTGCTGGTGAGAGACGTTTAAGAGCTTATAAAATGCTTGGGAGAAGCACCATACCTGCAATTATAAGAGATTATAACTCTATTTATTCTACAGAAATTGCATTGTTGGAAAATTTACAAAGAGAAAACCTTACGGTTATCGAAGAAGCTGTAGCGTATGAAAGAGTGATTAAAAAGCTGAATCTCAAACATTCTGAATTGGCTTTCAAGATTGGTAAAAGTCGTTCATACGTCACAAACATGCTTGGGCTACTGTCATTGCCTCTAAACGTAATAGAAGATCTGAATAATGGCATTTTGTCCATGGCTCATGCAAGAATTTTAAGTAAAATTGAAGACGAACAATTAATTCTTCTGATTTCCAACAAGATAAAAAATGAAGGGTTGAGTGTCCGTCAAACAGAAGCGCTCGTGAGAGAAAAAAACGCCGATAGCAAAAATATCTCTTCAAGACATATAAAAAATGCAAAAAAACGCGCAGAATTAAAACGGTATCTCGAAAAAGATTTTGAACAAAAATTTGGGTCATCCACTAAAATATCATTGGGTGAAAAACAAGTAATCTTGAAATTTGAAAGTGCTAAACAAATGCTGGATGCATTAAAACATTATAAAGGAGAGAAATAAACATGGATGGAGCTAGAACGTATTTACTCGATATTCTAGAAGGGTATTTTCATCAGGCTTTTGCAGGGGTGCTTGTAGCACTTGCAGTAGTGGCCTTCTTTCTTATCTTAGGTTTTATGAGCAACAAAATCCTAAGTCATTCATTGAAACATTTTTTGAAATTAAGAAAAACGGATCCCCGTGGTAAAACAATTGGAAAACTGATTACCAATCTCATACGAGTGGTTGTCTGGTTTATCATTCTCATTATGATTTTAGACGAATTTGGTGTACAGATTGCGCCTATTTTAGCCAGTGCAGGGGTTCTAGGTTTGGCTATAGGCTTTGGGGCACAATCCATTGTCAAAGACTTTCTGGCAGGCTTCTTCTTTATTGTAGAAGATGCCTATAATGAAGGTGACATCGTTGAAATAAACGGCTTCTGGGGGACTGTTGAAAAGATGGGGCTAAGAGCTACACACATAAAAAGTTGGAAAGGGGTTGTCAAAATCGTTACCAATGGTGATATATCCAGTCTTGAGAACTATTCTAAAGCTGACAATATCGCCATCGTTAATGTAGGGGTAGATTATGACACTGATTTGGATAAAGTGGAAAGCATCATGCAACCATTTATGGAAGAGCTTAAGGAAAAATATGATATGATTACAGATACCCCTTCGTATTTGGGGGTTACTGAACTCGCAGACTCTAGCATCAATATTAGAGTTGTTGCTTATACGGTACCAAATACGCAGTTTGGAATCGAAAGAAAAATTCGCAAGGATATCGTTAACCTTTTCCGTGAAAACGATATTGAAATTCCATTCCCTCAATTGGTAGTCCATGGCAACGAATCTTAAGGTTGGGTCTGTAGTTGAGATGCGTAAAGCACATCCTTGTGGGGCAAACAAGTGGAAAATCATCCGCTATGGCGCTGATGTAAAACTTAAGTGTCTAGGGTGTGAACACGTTGTAATGATGGAAAGACCGAAGTTCCAAAAACGTGTAAAGAAGGTTTTGGAAGAAAATAGCGATTGATTGGGGCACGTAAATGGATGACTTGATAGCAAAAATTATAAAATTCAGAGATCAACGAGGCTGGGATAAAACCGATACGCCAGAAAACCTAACCAAATCAATTGTTTTGGAGGCTGCTGAATTGTTGGATAATTTTCAATGGAGTGCTTCACCAAAAGACATGGAAAATGTAAAGGAAGAGTTAGCTGACGTGTTGATTTATTCCCTTGCTTTAGCGCATGATCTTGATTTTAACATTGAAGAAATAATCGATGAAAAATTGAAGAAAAATTTAAAAAAGTATCCGATTAAAAAATAGGCTTGCTTTTTCTTACTCGTTGGGGTAGAATGTTACTTGCGTGTTTGGAGGGGTAGCGAAGTGGCTAAACGCGGCAGACTGTAAATCTGCTCCTTCGGGTTCGGCGGTTCAAATCCGTCCCCCTCCACCATCTTTTAGGGGTGTGGTGTCAATGGTAGCACAGCGGTCTCCAAAACCGTTAGTACGGGTTCAAATCCTGTCACCCCTGCCATTTGATTTTACAGCACGGCGATCCATTCGCGGTGCTTTTTCTTTTGGAATGACAAGAAGGGTTTGAAGATTTGGCCAACTGTATTATAATGTTAAGCAGCAGTTGAATGTGCTTAAACGCAATCCCTTATTTGAAAAGAGTGATTTGATGTCTAAAAACGCCTATGTCACATTTATCATAAGAAATGATTCCTTCCTTCCAGGGGCGCTTGTATTCGCCTATGGACTGAGAAGACAGAAGACACCGCATGATCTCATATGCATCGTTAGTGACAACTTGAAAGAGACCTCCATTGACGCACTGAAGGTTCTTTTTGATGATGTAATAGTGCTCAAGGACATTTTTGTTCATCACAAGAAACGACAGGAGCGACAGGACAGACCGTTCCTTTTCAGTCGGTTTCATGCACTCCGCCTTGGCAAAGACGGTGATCTTGGGAAACATTACGACAAGGTACTGATTGCGGATGCCGATTTATTGCCGCTTCGCTATTATGACGACATCTTCGATGTCAAAGCCCCTGCGGGGGTCATCAATGAGAAAAAAGAGTATTGTATGGATTATGAAGAAGGCAAGTACATTGTGCCTGAAAGTGCGGAAAAAGAAGGGACCTGGCACTGGCATGAGATTTATAAGGACTATCCAATGGGTACGAGGATTCCTGCGTCCATTACAGACAGAGTGAACGAAGACAAGGACAATATGGGGATCAATGCGGCACTTTATCTTTTTGAACCTTCGATGGCACTTTATGACTCCATTCGCAAGGACTTGAGAGATCCGATGATACAAGCACAAATCAGTGATTATCCATGGCCTGAAATGCAGTACATCACAAAGAAGATGAGTGGACAGTGGCACAATCTGGACTTGAGATATTCGAGTTTCAATGGCTACCCTAAAATTGATGCGCTTTATGGCATCCATTATGCCGGGCTCAAACCGTGGCAGATGAATCACAGAAGTGTGCCACATTTTGGCAAATTCGAGGATTACCGCTTATGGTACGCGGTTTTTCTCAAGATGGTGGCCAGATATCCTGATCTACGGAAAAGCCCTAAAATCGCAAAATTGGATTACAGAATAAGAGAACAGGACAAAAACAAGGTGTATCAGTTCAAGCGTAAGGGGATTGCGTCCGTATCACACTTATTTTAACTTTAATTAGCGGTTTTCCACTACTATTACATTGACACGCATAGTAATCACTGGTACTATTAAAGTAGAAAGAAGGAAGTGATTGTTATGGAAAAGGAAAGCCTGGGTGAATTGCTTGCCAACGCACTCAGCCATGGGGTAGGCATACTGTTTTCAATAGGGGCTCTTATCGTGCTTGTAATGGGGGCACAAACACCTACAGCCCTTGGGGGCGTGATTGTTTTTGGTGTAACTTTGATTGGCTTGTACCTGGCAAGTACGCTCTACCATTCATTTCCAAAATCAATGAACAGAGTCGTCAGTGTATTCAGACGTTTTGATCACGCCGCAATCTACTTTCTTATCTCAGGAACCTATACGGCTTTTGTGCTCACGCTTCTTCCTACAAGGAGAGGGGTCGCCTTATTGGTGGCTTTATGGAGTATTGCCCTTATTGGATCCGCGTTCAAGCTTATTTGGATTGAAAGGTTCAAAGCTGTGCATATTGTCTTGTACCTTGCAATGGGATGGAGTGTCGCACTCCTTTGGCCGGATATTCGCGCCGTGATTCCCATGTCCAGTCTAACCTTGCTTTTTGTAGGTGGAATCAGTTACACTGCAGGTATGATTTTCTTTGGACTCAAACGTAAATACACACACTTTATATGGCATCTGTTTGTGATTGGTGGCTCTCTTTCACACATCATGTCGATTTACTATATTATTTGATTGAGGCTTACATTATGAAAAAAATCGGATTGGTTTTCAACAGTACTGTTTATTTGGATAAGGAAATTCTGAACAAACACAATATCAAAGTCGTATCACTCAATATTCTGGAAGGTGACAACACCTACAGAGAAACCGATATTACCCCACAGTTCGTCATTGAAGAGATTGATCAGGGTCACAAGGTATCTACGGCTCAGCCATCGCCTGAAAGCTTCAGAAGCGCTTATCAGGAATTGTTTGATGAAGGGTATGAGAAAATACTCACACTGGTCATTTCAAGAGGTTTGAGCGGTACCTACCAATCGGCAGAGCTCGCCCGTGATTTGCTTGAGACACGCAAGGACGATGTGTACGTACTTGATACACTGAATGCGGGCTTTGGAAATGAATTGATTGCGACGGCCATACTCGATATGGTTTCCAAAGGCACTGAATTTGAAACGGTTATCAGTCGTACGAATGAAATCGCCAGAAAAACCGGACTGCTTTTCACGGTTTCAAGTCTTTTCCATTTACAACGAGGAGGTCGGCTTTCCAAGACTAATGCGTTGATAGGGACGGTTCTTAGAATCAAACCAATCATACAGATGACTGATGAGGGTGAATTGAAGCCAGTACACAGAGAAAGAACGGTTGGAAAACTCATCAAATATATCGTGAACACGATTAAAGAAGATGTGAAGGACAAAGGGACATTGCATGTGCATTTGGTTGAGCAACTTTCGCAGGATATCATTGAACGCATCAGTGCGACATTGAAAGAAACATTTGACCATCCGATAATCACAGTCAACCATTACATAGGGCCCGTATTTGCGATTCATATCGGAAAAAAAGGCTACGGCATTGCCTGGTATGCTGAATAGATAATAATAAAGAACCTTCCGAGGTTCTTTTTTTAAGCAAAGAAAAAGCCCCTTTTCAGAGGCTTGAATCAATTGGTGTCAGTATTCTCTATAGGCTTGTTTTCGCCAAAATAATCATTTTGGAGAATGAAGCGATTGATGATACTTCTATGGATCAGACGGTTGTAGTGAAGTAAAACATCATTCTCGTTATAGCGTTGGTTGTAGTAGCCAATTCTTTGTCCATCTGCGATATCCATATAATAGTCATCGGTCATGAAACTTGAATCCTGGAACCAGACGGTATTCTGACTGTTTTCGTTGAATACGTCTTTACCCATGACTTTGTCGTATTCCATGTCATCGAGATTGAAAAGATTGGCAACCGTAGGCATGATGTCTATGCTTGACATGATGGAGTCAACGCGGGTCTCTTCTAGGGAAGGGTTGTAAAACATCATGGGAAGGTTATGGATATTCAAAAAAGTATCCTCGAGATTTTTAGACTGATTGAATTCCAGATGTGTATCTTCATCGAGTCCGTAAGCATAGTGATCACTTGTGATCATGATGACTGTATCATCAAGTTTGTCGTGGATTTCAAGCTGTTCAAGCAAATACCCGAGTGCAAGATCGAATTCATAATGAGCAGCCAGGTAGTATTTGTACTCTTCATTTTCAATCGTGCGGTTTTCCTTTGCAAGAATGTCTTCAATGGCTTCGAGGTTTTTAGAAGCGATAGGATGGCCATCGTCGTAGTCAAGATGACCACTCACGGTAAGAAAGTATGAAAAGAATCTTTCGCTTTCTATTAAATCGTCCATTGCATATTCCATCATCTCAAGGTCGCTAGTCCAGTATTGATCTTCACCTTGTTCTTCATCGAGAAGGCCCATGTCAACGCCGTTTTCATACTTGTCAAATCCGATGGTGTCTGGCAGGAAGGTTTTTCTTGGATAGTAGAAGTCCGTATAGTTGTGAAAGGCGAAGGCGTCGTAATCTTCGCTTTTGAAGTGTTTTGGAAGGGTGTTGGGATAGGTGTTTTCACCATAAGCCTCCATGGAGAGTTGCACTTCCCTATCAGGATAAAAGGATGTATGGGTCATGTATTCGTTATCGGCGGTGGTTCTGTAAAAAAGCGGGGCGTAATAATTATCGAAAACAATGGCGTTTTTCTTCATTGAGTAAAGATTCGGCATGAAACGAGGGTTGATGCCATAAGGCTCCAAAGATTCAGCCGTAATCATGATAAAGTTCTTGTCTTTGAACAATCCGGTGTAGTCGTTGCCCTCGTGAGGGGGCAGCTCATCAAGGTATTCTTCTGTTTCATCGCGCATGGTGGAGGTATCCCTGGTTTCATCCCCATCAAACATGATGGTTTTGAGGTCCAACCGAGCATAGGTGAGAAGTCCGAAGCGATCAATGGCAAGATGGGGGCTGTAGACGTTGTTGTAAAGGTCAACATCAGAGAAGTTGAAATCCTGTTCCCCGGTGTCGGCTACGGGTTTGTTGCTGATGGTCTGGACGGCCACAAACATCACCATCAGACCAAAAATCAGAGCATATAACGAACGAATTGGTTTATCGTAGCGAATCGCGAAGAGTTTGGTCGAAAGTTCTTTATTGGCCCTTAAAGTGAAGCCCATGACCAAAATCGGAATAAGATAAAGCAACTGGGTGAATCTCAAATTGGATAGGATACGACTGATGAACGTAAGACCGGTTGTGACGTCTCCTGTCATGGCAAAAGAGTAAAAGCCGTTCACTGTCAGATAGAAAACATGTTGTGAAAAGTATAGTATGGTGAGTGCCACTACAAAAACCACCGTCAGACGTCTCATGGTTCTTTGTGAGAAGAAACGGAGGAAGAAGGTTATGAATGCAGCATAAGCCAATGAGAAAAGCGCTATGCGCACGATGTCGAATCCAAAGCCGATTCTTAATACAGAAAGCCTGAATGCAATCTCCAATATAAAAATGGTAAGAAACATGACAAGCATCAATGCCATTGACTTGAATACTTTGTTTATTTTCATAAAATCACACCTTTGTGGCACCGTTATTATACTAAATATAATAACCCTTTGAAAGAAAAAACCTTTCGACAGTCAATAATACCATGAAAACCGAAGTTTTCGCAACGCTTTTGAAAGTTATTCTTGACATTGTGGATGGAATTTCTTAGAATGTTTATAGTCTTTAAAAAAAGACTCAACATGGCGGCTGTGGCGAAGTGGTTACCGCACCGGATTGTGGCTCCGGCATTCGAGGGTTCAAATCCCTTCAGTCGCCCCATGTATTGGGCTATAGCCAAGTGGTTAAGGCATCGGACTTTGACTCCGACATCGATGGTTCGAATCCATCCAGCCCAGCCAAAAAAATGCGGGTGTGGCGGAACTGGCAGACGCGCTAGATTTAGGATCTAGTTCTTCGGAGTGCAGGTTCGATTCCTGTCACCCGCACCATTTATAATATTCAGGACATTATTTTAATGTCCTTTTTTAATGGCTTTTTATACGCATTGTTTGAAGCCTGTATAAATAGTACACGTATTAGTTAGCGCACAAAGTTTAAAAACCGCTCGTCCGCTTTGAAAAGCCGTTTAATTAGGTTTTCGAGTTGACATCCCATCTTTATTATATTAGTATAAGCTTGCAAAGTTTATATTTGTATGACACATTGTCACCCATGCAGGTCTTTGGCCTGTCTTTTTGTGGTTTATCACCATTATTTTTTTATTAATGAGTTTTCTCGAGTGAGGAGAGAAATTATATGCCGAAAATTATTCATGATGTTATTGAGTTTGATAAAAAAACAAGAGAAGCCGTAGACGCTGTCCGTGAGGAAAAAGCCCACGTTGAAGCCTACATTGAAGAGGAAAGCAAACGGCTAGAAAACGAAAAACGCAAGGAAGCACAGGAAACTATCAACAAGCGCAGAAAAGAGATTCAAGAAGATCTTGAAAAGAGAAAAAAGGCCGCATTCGAAGAATACAAGGAAACCAAGGATCATATCGACAAGAAGTTTGATGAAAACAAGGATGACTGGATCGAATCCATTTATCAGTATTGTATTTCCGAAGAGTCCTAAGGAGTGTGACATATGGGATCGCTTACTGGCAATGCCATTATTTCCAAAGCCAAATCAATCTATGGAAACAGGCTTATGGCCCATGATTACGAATACCTATTGAAAGTACGCAGTGTACCTGAAATTGTGACTTACTTGAAAAACAAGCTTAATTACCGTGAATATCTTCTGGATGTGCATGAACAAAGCATTCATCGTGGGCAGCTTGAAGAATTAATCAAGAAAGCGCATTTTGGTCATACGTTGAAACTCGTGAAATTTGTAGAGACACGGGATAGAAAATTCTTTGAACTCAATATGATTCAAAGGGAAATAGATGTCGTACTTTCGGTTCTAAGAACCATCATTTCAGAGGAAAAAGAGGAAACCTATTCGGACTACCCCACTTTTTTCACCAAACATGCGAGTTTTGATGTTTTTGGACTGACAGAATCCAAGTCTTTTCCGGAAATGCTCGAGGTTCTCATGCATACAAGATATTTCAAAGTGCTAAAGCCTTTCAACGTAAAAAGGCGTGAAGACATCGATTACTCCAAGATCGAACATGAAATGGACAAACTTTATTACGACATCGTCTTTACCCGCATTGATGAACTTTATACTGGAAAAGAACACGATGAGCTTACGAATATTTTCCAAACCAAAGTTGAACTCGAAAACATCATCAAGGTTTACCGACTCAAGAAGTTCTACAACGCTGACAAGGCAACCATAATGGACACACTCATCTTAAAACATTCCAAGTTGAGCAAGCGCAAACTTGAAGAGCTTATACGGTTGCCTGAAGCGGACTTGATTTATTATTATCTTGAACGTTCGGAACATTCTTCTGTCATTGAAAAAGACCAGGACTATGTCTATGTGGAGTATTACGCTGAAAAAATCAAATACAACCTGGCAAAGCGCTATATTTACTTTTCAAACAATGCTCCAAAAGTTTATTCCGCCTTTCTAATTCTAAATGAAATAGAAAGAGACAATCTTTTCAACATCATTGAGGGCATTCGTTACGACCTTTCTGAAGAAGAGATTAAAAAGATGCTCATTTACTAGCTTAATTAAGGAGACAGAACTATGGCTATTGTAAAAACGAACTTAGTTCGAATCACTGCACACATAGATCACATGGATCCTACACTCGAACGTTTTGTGGACCTTGATTGCATCCATCCTGTAGAAGGTGCGACCATTGCAGGACAGGTGCGAGGTTCTCAAACCTTTCATACGGAGAGTCCTTGTAATCTGAGTCTCAGTGAACTTCGTGAAATCGAAGATGAATTCGATGTAAAAATCGATCCTATCGAACCAGAGAATTACGACTATTCCGTCGACAAGGTATGTGACCTCATTCATTCCATTCATGGACGCCTTAAATCACTCGTGTCCAGAAAACAGGAAATTGAGGATTCCATCAAGAAGTATCAGGATGCCCTGATACAGGTCCAGCACATAGAATCTCTTGATATTGCCCTTGATGAAATATTTTCTTGTGAATATGTCTATGCCCGTGTAGGGCGACTTCCCAACGACAGTATAGAAAAACTCAGGTTTCACCGTTCGAGACCGTTCATATTCCAATCTTTTACAGAGGACAACAACTACAGCTGGTGCATGTATCTCACCACGAACCGTCATAAAAGAGAAGTCGACAACATTTTCTCGTCTTTGTTCTTTGAACGCATTCATATTCCAGACTTCGTCAAGGGCACACCGGAAAATGCACAGTTGACACTTAAAAGGGAAATCAACGCGCTTCAGGAAAAACTTGAAGATCTGACCCAACAGATCAATGCGGTGCTTGAAGACTCCGACGATGATCTTGCATTGTTCAAAGGCGAATTGCTCTTTGTCGACAAAATCAATGATGCAAAAGATTATGTCGTGGGACTTGGCAACAAGTTCACGATTACGGGGTTTGTCGAAGAACATGACGAAGACCGTATCAAAGACAAGTTTGCTGATATGGACGAAGTGGAGGTTGAAATTCTTCCACCTGATCATGACAAGCGTCTCAAACCGCCAACCCGCATCAAGAACGGCTGGTTTTCCAAGCCGTTTGATATGTTCGTGGAAATGTATGGCATGCCGAGTGTGAAAGATATTGATCCTACGCCGTTCGTAGCCTATACTTACGCGTTGCTTTTCGGTATCATGTTCGGAGATGTCGGCCAAGGATTGCTTTTCATACTGCTTGGTTGGCTCCTTTATAAATTCAAGGGTATGCAACTTGGCCAAGTCGGCATACGTATTGGTATCTTCTCCATGATTTTCGGCTTTTTATACGGGTCGGTCTTTGGGAACGAAGAGCTGTTGAACCCGTTATGGCGTGATGTCCTGGGCTTTGAAAACATGCCGCTTCATGTGCTTGATCCAACCTTTACCATGACCTTGCTTATCGGGGCGGTCGGACTTGGGTCCGTATTGATACTCATGTCGATTGGTATCAATATAGCCTTGAACATCAAAAACAAGCATTATGTTGAGGTGTTCATGTCACATAATGGCATCGCAGGCATCGTATTCTATTTATTCGTTTTAGGCGGTTTGGCTTTACAGGTCGGACTTGGCACTCAGGTATTCTCACTACTCACGGTGATTCCTTTCGCCATTTTACCGTTACTTGGTGTCCTGTTCAAAGAACCGGTTGAACGCAAAGTGCATGGCGGAAAGCTCTTCCCTGAAGGTGTGGGTGGCTTTATCACAGAAGGGTTCTTCGAACTCTTTGAAGTCGTCTTGTCCTTCACAACCAACACTATGTCATTCATGCGTGTGGCAGGTTTCATATTGTCTCACGCCGGTATGATGCTCGTCGTTTACACACTCATGGATATGGGTGGAGGCTTGATAGCCTCAACAATCATCTTTATAATCGGTAACTTGTTCGTCATGGCCCTTGAGGGTATGATCGTAGGGATTCAGGTTCTACGTCTTGAATTCTATGAAATGTTCTCAAGATACTATGAAGGCAACGGCATCAGGTTCCGTTCACTTGGTGAAACAAGGTAAATCACTCAATAAAAAAACCATAAAACAATAGTTATTTCTAGGAGGAAACATCAATGAAAGCTCTAGCCATTCTTTTACCACTGATCTTAATTGTCTTCATCTCTTTGCCACTTATCAAGGTATTCCGCAACCAGGTTACAAAAACAGCTGCACGCAAACGCCTTATGTTGCATCTTTCCATGTTTGTAGGGGTTGTAGTCGTCGTGTTCCTTTTCACGCTTGGTGGAAGCTCAACGCTCTTTGCAGCTGAAGAAACCGCAGCCGCGACCGACAATATGACAGGGTCACTTGCTCAAGGACTCGGCTTTATCAGTGCTGCGCTTGCAACAGGTATGTCCGCGCTGGGTGCGGGTATTGCCGTAGCCGCTGCCGCACCTGCTGCGATCGGCGCATTCAGTGAAAACGAGAAGAACTTCGGTAAGGCCCTTATCTTTGTGGCACTGGGTGAAGGGGTTGCGATTTACGGACTGCTTATCTCAATTCTTATCATCAACAGCCTTTAAAAAGCAGAAGTTTTCCACAATTGTGGAAAACCTGCTCATTCCATAGAAAGGGACGTGTGTCATAAACCACACCGGTGATTATCATGAAATTTTATCTTTTAAGCGACAACGTCGATACACAGGTCGGTATGAGACTTGCAGGTATCGAAGGGGACGTCATGCATGAACGTGAAGCACTCATGAATGCTCTTGAAGCCTGCATTGATGATGAGACCATTGGGATTGTGCTCATTACGACCAAGTTGGTTGAACTCGCCCCCGATGTCATCAGTGAGCTCAAACTCAATTTGACACGGCCTTTGATCGTGGAAATTCCTGACAGGCACGGCTCATCCAATGTCGGGGAAGCCATCAATAAATATGTTAGTGAAGCCATTGGCGTAGACATGTGAGGTGAACAGCCATGGAATACAATACAAACCAGGAACTCTATCAGTATTTCACCCATGAAATCGAGCGTATCAGCGAACAACAGATTGAAGCTTTGCGCAAGGAAATGGATGAAAAGAAACGCAGTGAATTAAAGCGAATAACGGACAACATTGAACGTAAGACAAGAAAGTATCTGAACCGGGAACTGAAATCATTGAATACGGATTTTTCTTCTGAAATCAACCATATTCATACCGAGAACCATCGCAAACTCATGGAAAAGCGTGAGAATCTGCTTGAAAACATATTCAGTGAAGTCAAGGATAAACTTGAGAAGTTTGTAAAAAGTAACAAGTATGATACGTTGCTCAAAAAAATGCTTAAAGAGACGGTTGAGTATCTTGATACCGATTCTTTGACGTTTATAACCAGCGAAAAGGATGACACCATCAAAAAGGTGTTGAAAGACACGGTGTCCGTCGACTATGAAATAAAAACCAGCAAAGACATTGCCATTGGTGGATTCAAAGCCAAAAGTGATGCTTTGGGCCTTGAAGTGGACCGCACGCTTGACAAGAAACTTCGAGATCAAAGAGACTGGTTCCATGCAAACTCCAATCTCTTCATCCGTACTTAATATTCATCATCTAAAGAGGTGACTTTATGCAAAACGATACAATACATTCGATTAACGGACCGGTCATAACCGTTAAGGACACAGATACATTCGCCCTCATGGAGATGGTGTATGTCGGGGAAGACCGCTTGCTTGGAGAAGTCGTTTCCATGACCCGCGAAGCAACGGTCATTCAGGTTTATGAATCCACTTCAGGTTTGAAACCGGGTGAACCTGTCACTTCCAGTGGCGAAAGCATGTCCATTGATCTCGGGCCTGGCATTCTCAAAAACATTTTTGATGGAATCGGCCGTCCCTTGCGGGATATTGCCGAAGCGACAGGTGCGTTTATTACCGCTGGGAGTCAGGGCAATACCATTGATGAAAACAAACTCTGGCCCGTCAGAATAAAAGTAAGCAAAAATGATACACTCAAGCACGGCGACGTCTATGCAACCGTGCAGGAAACGGATTTGATCGAACACAGACTCATGGTGCCCAGGGGCAAAGGTGGGAAAGTGGTTTACACTGCGGATGACGGAGATCACAAGGCAAGAACCACCATGGTCAAACTCGAAGACCGTGACGGCTTTGTCCACGAGCTTTCGCTAATTCAGCGCTGGCCCATTAAAACAGCAAGACCGGTTACCAAGCGTCTTGATACGGCCAAACCGCTTGTTACCGGACAAAGGGTCATCGATACGCTTTTCCCGATCACCAAAGGCGGCGCAGCCGCAATTCCAGGCGGATTCGGTTCAGGCAAAACCATGACTCAGCATCAGCTTGCCAAATGGTGTGATGCGGATATCATAGTGTTTGTCGGGTGCGGAGAACGTGGAAACGAAATGACTCAGGCACTTGAGGAATTCTCGGAACTGATTGACCCTAAAAGCGGCAAGCCGCTGACGGATCGCACGGTGCTTATTGCCAATACGTCCAACATGCCTGTAGCCGCTCGCGAGGCGAGCATCTATACCGGAGTGACCATTGCGGAATATTATCGTGATATGGGCTACCATGTTGCCATGATGGCCGATTCGACTTCCCGTTGGGCAGAGGCTTTGAGAGAAATCAGCGGACGGCTTGAAGAAATGCCTGCCGAGGAAGGGTTTCCTCCTTATCTCTCTTCACGTCTTTCACAATTTTATGAACGCGCAGGCTACTATGAAACCTTGAACCACAAGACCGGTTCAATCACCATTGTCGGCGCCGTATCCCCTCAGGGTGCGGACTTCTCTGAACCGGTTACACAAAATACGAAACGCTTCATTCATGCCTTTTGGGCACTCGATAAGCAACTTGCCTATGAACGGCATTATCCAGCGGTCAATTGGAACGAAAGTTACAGTGAATATGTCAACCAATTGAGTAACTGGTACAGTGAAAACGTGGATGAAGAGTTTCTTGATCATCGCCAGCAAATCGTTAAATTGCTCAATGAAGAAAACAAACTCCAAGAAATCGTCAAACTGATTGGTAGTTCCCTTCTACCTGATGATCAAAAACTTATTCTGGAAATTTCCAAACTAATCCGTAAAGGGTTTTTGCAACAGAACGCTTTCCATGACTTTGACAGTTATGTAACACTTGAAAAACAGATGAAGATGATGGATGTCATTCTTTATCTTTATCATGAAGCAGACAAGATTGTCGATAGAGGCATTGCGTTCAGATTGATCACACAAACCGATATATTCAACAAACTCACAAAAATGAAATACGAGATTCCGAATGATGACATGGACATGTTTGATGACTATTATGATCTCGTCGACAATGCGCTTTCGGATATCAAATAAGGGGGATCATTCATGAAACTTCAATATATGCACTTAAAAGAGGTCAACGATCCTCTCATATTTCTTGAAGGCGTCAAGGACGTCGGTTTCAACGAAGTGGTTGAAATCGAGATGGCGGATGGGTCCATGCGTCATGGGCAGGTCATTGAAATCAAAGGTGATAGTGTCGGTATTCAGGTGTTTGAAGGAACTGAAGGCATCTCGCTTGAAAATACCAAAACCTCGTTCAAAGGCCGTTCCATGCACGTGGGACTCTCCAAGGAAGTACTCGGAAGAATCTTCAGTGGAACAGGTGAACCCATAGACGGTCTCGGACCGCTTTTCATAGACGAATACCGCGATATCAACGGGCTTCCACTCAATCCGGTATCACGGGTCTACCCAAGAAACTATATCAACACGGGCATCAGCAGTATCGATGCGCTGACCACCCTTATTCGTGGGCAAAAGCTGCCGATTTTCTCAGGTGCAGGCATGCCCCACGATGAACTTGCCATGCAGATTGTAAGGCAGGCCCGCATTGCGGAAGATGCAGGTGAAAGCGATAAATTCGGTGTCGTTTTTGCGGCCATGGGCGTGAAAAACGATGTGGCGGACTTCTTTAAAAGAAGCCTTGAAGAGGCAGGTGTGCTTGACCGCGTGGTCATGTATCTGAACCTTTCCAATGATCCGGTTATCGAAAGGATTCTCACACCCCGTACTGCACTGACCACTGCTGAATACCTGGCGTATGAACATGATATGCACATACTTGTCATCATGACGGATATTACATTTTACAGTGAAGCGCTTCGTGAATTCTCTTCTTCGAAAGGTGAAATCCCCGGTAGAAAGGGATTTCCCGGTTATCTCTATTCAGATCTTGCATCGCTTTTCGAACGTGCAGGCATCGTGAAAGGCAAGGGAGGAAGCGTGACCCAGATTCCGATTCTCTCCATGCCCAATGATGATATCACGCATCCGATTCCAGACCTTACAGGGTACATCACGGAAGGGCAGATTGTCTTGAGCAGAGATCTGCATCAAAAAGGACTCTACCCACCCATCGCCACGCTGCCTTCTCTATCACGTCTTATGAAAGATGGAATCGGTTCAGGATATACCAGAGATGACCACAAAGCGTTGACCGATCAACTCTTTTCTTCTTATTCCCATGTACAGGAAGCCAGAAGCCTTGCCTCGGTCATCGGTGAAGACGAGCTCAGTGATACGGACAAGAAATACATTCGCTTTGGTGAATTCTTCGAAAACAACTTTGTGAATCAAGGACCTGAAGTCAACCGTTCAATTGAAGATACTCTTGATCTTGGCTGGGCACTCCTTTCACTGCTTCCAAGAGAAGAACTTGACCGTGTAGACAGCGAAGTTCTCGATGAATTCTACAATTCACAAGAGGCTTATGAGCGGTTCAACATCAAGGAAAAATCATTGGTCCGTGAACTCGGACAAAAGGGTGAATAACCATGTCTGAAAAGCAAGTTTTTCCAACAAAAGGGAATTTGATGGCGCTCAAGCGTTCCAATGAACTTGCTAAAATGGGACGTGACCTGATGTCGCGCAAGCGCAACATCCTCATCCGCGAGATGATGTCCATGATTGACGATGTGAAAAAGCTTCGTGACGAAATCAGTGAAACCTACAGAAAAGCCTATTCTGCACTTCAGGAAGCCAATATTACGCTCGGCATCGTCAATGACATTGCCAAGGAGATTCCAGTTGATAGAAACATCGATGTCACTTACCGCAGTGTCATGGGGGTCGAAATTCCGAAAGTCAACCACGTCAAGCCCAAAGTACAACTCAAATACGGAATCGCAAGCACCAACACGAAATTCGACTATGCTTTCAAGAATTTTCAAAAAGCCAGAGACCTCACGGTTCTCCTGGTTGAAGTGGACAACTCTGTTTACAGGCTTGCAAACGCGATTCGCAAAGCTTCCAAAAGAGAAAACGCCCTCAAGAACATCGTCATACCAAGAAACAAACGCAACATCAAATACATTTCAGATACGCTTGAAGAAAAAGAACGTGAAGAGTTTACACGTATGAAAATCATCAAGCGAAGAAAACAATCATAAAAAAAATGGAAATCCGCCAAAGCAGGTGGATTTCCATTTTTTTAAAGAGATTTGAGAGTTTTTTGGATGATTTCAACTTTATTTAGCTGTTCCCACGGGAGATTCAGATCTCCACGTCCAAAATGCCCGTATGCGGCAACATTCTGATAGATCGGTCTGGTGAGGTCCAGGGTTTCGATAATGCCTCTGGGGGTTAAATCGAACACTTTTTCAATGAGGTCGAGAATTGTGTGGTCGTCGTACTTGGAGGTGCCGAAGGTATTGACGTTGATGCTTGTGGGCTCTGTAACACCTATGGCATAGGACAGTTGAATTTCAAGTTTTTTTGCGATGCCGGCCGCCACAAGGTTCTTTGCGACGTAGCGACCCATATAGGAGGCGCTTCTGTCGACTTTGGAAGGGTCCTTGCCACTGAAGGCACCGCCCCCGTGATGGGCTACGCCTCCATAAGTATCCACAATGACTTTGCGGCCTGTTAGCCCAGCATCACCATGCGGCCCGCCGACCACGAATTTGCCGGTTGGATTGATGAAGTAGCGGGTGTCTTTGTCCAAGAGGGTATTGTCTATGATTGGTTCAATCACGTGTTTTTTGATGGCTTCTTTCAAATCATCCTGCCGTATATTGGGGGCATGTTGTGTTGAGATGACGATGTTGTCTATTCTCTTTGGGGTGCCATCATCATTGAACTCGATGGTGATTTGCGTTTTTCCATCAGGTCTCAATCCAGAGACGATTTTTTCTTTACGTACTGTGGAAAGTCTGAGGGCGAGTTTCTGAGCATAGTAGTGAGTGATGGGCATGTATTCATCGGTCTCATCCGTAGCGTAGCCAAACATGATTCCCTGATCGCCTGCACCAATGTCACCGTGCTTGTTGACGCCTTGGGCGATATCGGGGGATTGAGGATCAATGGCTACCATGACTCCAAGATTCTCGGCATCAAAACCATATTTGCCTCGGTCATAGCCAATGGATTTTACGGTGTTTCTGACAATTTTCTGGATGTCCACATAGGTGGTTGTGGTGATTTCGCCCATCACGAGGATCAGACCGGTTGTGACAGCGGTTTCCACTGCAACTCGGGCATTTTTGTCCTCTGCGATGATGGCATCCAGTATGGCGTCTGATATTTGATCGCATATTTTATCAGGATGCCCTTCAGTTACACTTTCAGAGGTAAAGAGTTTTTTGTGTGTCATGGTTTCACTTCCTTGATTGAATTATTCTTTATTGGGTTTGTGTTTTTTGGGTTTGGGAACAGGGTCGTAGCCACCCTTGGAAAAAGGGTTGCAGCGCAGGATTCTCCATAGACTCAGGAGTGCGGCATAAAAAAAATTTCGTGTCTGGAACGCCTCCTTGGAATAATGACTGCATGTGGGCGTGTAGCGACACGTTGGATTTTTATTTGAAGAGATTTTCTGGTACCATTCAATGAGTTTGATTACGGCTTTTTTCATCGCTCAAGCCTCCTATGACTATCTTACCAAATCACCAGGATTTAAGCAATCAAAGTGTCAAAACTGAATAATCATTCACCTAGACAAAAAGGGCTTCTTTTGGTAAGATGTAAGTGGTGATACTATGAATAATGATAATTCAATTGAAACGGTTTACGAATACGTGGATCAAGTAGCGTTGAACATAAGTGAACAAACGAACCTCCCCTATTTGAAAGGGGTCAGTGAAGCAATCGGTTTTCTCATAGATCACCGTTTGAACGTCCCCGTTGATCTTGAAAGCGAAAAAATGATTGAAGACGCAAGAAAACAACTTGAGACGGTTACCTTTGACAAGGAAACCGTTAGAAAAGGGATTCAAATCGCACTGCTCAAAGGGTTCAAGGAAATTGAAATTACCAATGCGATGATGACCCCCGATTCCATCGGAATGTTCTTTGCCTACTTGATTATGAAACTCTATGGAGGCAAGAAACCTCTCAAGGTTCTGGATCCCTTGTCGGGCACAGGCAATTTGCTTGCGACACTCATCAATCATTATGATGAACGCCTGAGTATTCAAGGCATTGAAGCCGACAGGATTCTTGCAGATCTTTCACAGAATCTTCTGGACGCATTGGATGCCAAGGCATCCATTGAGAACGAGGATACACTAGGCTATCAAGGAGACCTTGTGGACCTCATAGTCACGGATTTTCCTGTAGAATCAATTGACAGAAAAGATACTTATTTTCCCTATCAGGTTATTATGCACCATATGAACCATGTTAAACCGGGTGGCTATTTTGTCGCCTTGATAGAAAACAATTTCTTTGAACAGAATGAAGCGGACACCTTCAAGGAAAGACTGATGGAAGATGCCCATCTTTTTGGACTTTTGAAATTGGATGAAAGTCTTTTTACCAACCATCATAAAAGCATCCTGATACTGAAGAAAAAGACGCATAAGGAAGAAACTGAAGAGACATTTCTCGTCGCCGATCTTCCCTCATTTTCAGATGAAGCGGCGTTTAATCGATCTTTGGATAAAATAGAAGACTGGTTTAAAAATAGAAAGGTAGATTAATATGAAAATTATGGCCGTAAACGCAGGCAGTTCATCCCTCAAGTTTCAACTTTTGAACATGCCTGAAGAATCCGTAATCGCAAGTGGTGTGGTAGAACGCATCGGAATGGATGGCGGAAACTTCAAACTCAAGCACAACGGAGATGAAACCGAAGAACAACTTGACATGCCTGATCACGCTGTGGCGGTTGAGCATTTATTGGAAAAGCTTGTCAGCTTGAACATTGTGGATTCCTATGAAGACATTTCAGGAGTGGGACACCGCGTCGTACATGGTGGAGAGAAATTCTCTGACAGTGTCTTGATTGATCAAAAGGTCCTCGATGCGATTGAAGAGGTAAGTGATCTCGCTCCCCTTCACAACCCTGCAAATCTTACAGGCATCACCGCATTTCAAAAAGCTCTTCCAAACAAGCCGCATGTCGCAGTATTCGATACTGCATTCCATCAAACGATGGAAAAAGAAACTTTCATGTATTCAACGCCTTATGAATGGTATTCGAAATTCGGTGTGCGCAAATACGGTTTCCACGGAACAAGCCACAAATACGTGTCACAGCGTGTGGCGGATATCCTTGGAAAAGATGTGAAAGACCTTAAAACCATTGTCTTGCATATTGGAAACGGGGCATCAATCTGTGCCATTGATGGCGGACTGTCCGTCGATACCTCAATGGGGTTCACCCCTCTTGCAGGCATCACCATGGGGACACGCTCAGGCGATATTGACCCTGCGATTGTGGAGTTCATTGCACAAAAACAAAACAGAAGCCTTGAAGACGTCATGAACGACCTCAACAAGAAATCAGGCTACCTCGGCATCAGCGGAGTCTCTTCAGATTCTCGCGATCTCTGGGCTGCAGCGGATGATGGCAGTGACCGTGCCAAACTCGCCATCGACAAGCAAGCGAAAATGATTGCGGATTATGTCGGTGCCTATTTCATCCATATGGGGGGCGTGGATACCATCATCTTTACAGCAGGCATCGGTGAAAATGCGCCTGAAACCCGTGAAGTTATTGCCAAACGTCTTGAAAAAGCCTTGAATACGGAACTTGACCATGATGCGAACAACGTCAGAGGCAAGGAACAAATCATCTCCAAAGAAGGCTCCAAAGTAAAACTCATGGTGGTTCCAACCAATGAAGAAGTCATGATTGCACGCGATACGCAACGTCTCATGAACGAATAACAAATAACACACACTATAAAAAAGAAAAAAACAATCTGAAACGTATCATATGGGTAGGAGGTATGATATGAAGAAGATTGTTTTTTTATTGTTTTGTGTAGGTATTTTAGGATTTATGCACCCTGTGAAAGGGTCAATGGATCAAGCAGATGTAACCTATGAAACGCTAGATGGGGACTCTGTATTGGTCATTGAAATTGAGGGCACCAAGCCCATTAGAATTGAACGGGGCAATGAGGAGGATCGCTACACCATTACTCAGCAATACTACGAGGATGGTCACTACGTGTTCTTTGGGTATGCACACCTTGAGGAGACCCTTTCGCACTTTGATGGCTACGTGCTCGTAGTCAGTGAAGAGGGTCATATCGAGTATGAGCAGATTGTGGATGAGCATTATCTTGAAGAGGTCAAAGCTGCCAAGGTGCATTCCGATGCGCTTTATTTATTGGTGGAGCAATCAATAAACCACCGTCCCGCTTCAAGTGAGTTCAGAGCGAGCCTTGTTTTGAAAGTTACCGATGAGTACGAGGTGTTGCACCAATCGGACGCTCCATTAAAGCGCATGAAGATACTGGATGGCGCCCTATTCATGAGTGATACCTATGCGGGGAATTATGAATGGGGATTGATTGATGGAGAATTAATGGAAACAGGCGATATTTTAGGGCTTGAAGAGGGGGGTCAATACATAGAGGAAGTGAGGTTTTTCAGCCTTTGTGAAGACAGCCGCGTCTCAGGAGAAGCGATAGAAGCAGCCCACAGCGAAACCTATCCCGGCCATTATCAATTTACATGCCATGAATCGGTCATTGATTTTACCGTGCATCCATTGATTGAAGGGGTGACACTTTTTGAAAAGAAAGCCGCACCTATAGCTGTAAGTGTCAGTGAAGGACGTGTGTGGCTCAATGATGATTTGTATGTCAGTGACACCCTGATAGATGAACCTGGGTATCACACCCTCAAAATAGAAGGCGCTCATGACTATGAACTAAAGCGTTCATTCACCCTTACAAGCGGACTTGAAGGCGTCGAAGAAGAAGGGCTATATGATAATGAGCGGACACTCTATTTTTCAGGGAGAGGGTTTTTAAATGAGGTGCCTGTCAAGTCAGGCCATACCATCACAAAAAGCAATGACTATGAACTGATTGTCAAGGGGCTGAATGACTACACTGAAACGGTCAATTTCAGTGTAGAATTGGAAGATGACTCCCCACAATTCAATCAGTCAAGACTTGAAATAGGCCTTGTAACCGGGGCGGTTCTATTTACGGGTGGCGGCATTTTCATTTATAAAAAACGCAAGTAATTCCTTTCTGCGTCTATGCATGAAGCATCCTGTGTTATAATTTGTGTGTGAAAGAAGGTGGTTACGTGATTGCCAGTTTATTTTTGGAGTCTGCCTACAGTTTCAGAGGGTCGCTCATAAGTATTGACAGACTTATGGAAAAGGCTCATATGCTTGATTTGGATACACTCGTGTTGACCGACAGACGCATGCATGGTGTCAGACAATTCGTAACAGCCTGTCAAGATAGAAACATCACACCCATTGTCGGGGTGCAGATTGAGGCTGCACCCTTTTTCAAAGACGTGCCATTGAAACTCATCGCGTATGCTCAGAACAATGAAGGATACAAGAACCTCTTAAAGATAGCGACACTCAACAGTATTGGGGACACATTGGAGTTGGACAAGCTCAAAGCCTACTTGCCATCAACAAGCCTTGTGCTTAACACGCTAGAAGGGGAATACAGTGTTTTAAAAAGTGAAGGCCAAGACGTTGCGATGAAAAGTGTGCTTCATGAACTCAAAACCCTCACCAAGGACTTTTATATCGGTGTAGAGCCAAGCCTTGATTCACAGAAACAAAACACCCTTCCGATTGACAGAGTGGTGTACCTTGAAGAAGAAGATCATGAAGCTTACTTGGCACTAGCTTCGATTCATGAATCAAAACCGATATTAAAAAAAGATGAACCCGGAGCGCTCAAAGACAAGGCGTGGCTGTACTCGCGTTATGCCAATCCACAAAAGGTTGAACGTTTCTTGGAAGCCCACGCTTTGAATCTTCCTTTGGAAGAAGCCAAGCTTCCTGAATTCGATACGCCCGGAGGCATTACCAGTGAACGGTATCTGCGTGCCTTGAGCTTTAAAGGATTGGATAAGAGAATAAGTGGGAAACGGCTTGATAAAGACAAATATAAAAAAAGATTGACTAAGGAATTATCGGTTATTCACGCACTTGGATACGATGATTATTTTCTCATAGTATGGGATGTAATCAAGTATGCGAAAAAAGAAGGCATCCTTGTCGGACCTGGAAGAGGGAGCGCCCCTGGTAGTCTGGTGTCTTATGCACTCGGCATAACCACGATTGACCCAGTAGAACATGGGCTTTTGTTCGAACGGTTTTTGAACAAAGCCCGTGTGAACATGCCAGATATCGACATTGATTTTCCTGATGACAAGCGAGACGCACTTATTCAATACACCAAGAAAAGGTATGGCAATCATTATGTGTCTTTGATCTGCACGTTTGGGACCTTTCTTACCAAGAGCAGTATCAGAGACAGCGCCCGTATCTTTGATATTCGCAAGCCGTTGATTGAAGAAGTGTTGAAAGCATCACAAAAATACCCTTCCATTGCAAAGATGATTGAACAGGATGCCAATGTACAAAACAGAATGGATTACGATAAAACCATAGCGTCTTGGCTGAATACGGCCAAGACCATTGAAGGACTTCCAAGGCATGTATCCACCCACGCAGCAGGCGTCATGCTTTCAGACAAGCCTCTCATCGAATACACCGCACTCCAAAACGGTCTCAATGGCGTATACCAATCACAATATGAACAAAAGGACCTGGAAGCCATGGGGCTGCTTAAAATGGATTTTCTCGGTCTAAGAAATCTTACCATGATTGAGAATATTTTAAGAGACATCAAAAAGAATCATGGAAAGACGCTCAATCCTTATGCTTTAGCGCTGGATGACGCTAAAACCTACCAGCTCATGCGAGAAAAAAGCATGACCGGTCTTTTCCAGTTGGAGAGTTCAGGCATGCGGTCTTTGATCAGACGTTTGAAGCCCAGGAAGTTTGAAGATATCGCCATGGCGCTCGCGCTTTACAGACCCGGACCCATGGAAAGCATTCCAACGTTTTTAAAAAGACGTCAAGGCAAGGAAAAAATCGAAAGTCTTTCTCCTGAAATCGATGGGTTGTTAAAACCTACCGAGGGGATACTGCTTTATCAGGAACAGATCATGGCCATCGCCTCCAGGTTCGCTGGGTATTCGCTTAGTGAAGCGGATATATTAAGACGAGCCGTGAGTAAAAAAGACCGAAACACACTGAAAAACGAAAGAAGAAACTTTATCTTCAAAGCTGTAAAGAATGGGAAAGACAAAAAACTTTCCAATGCCATATATGATTACATCGTACGGTTTGCTGATTACGGCTTCAACAAATCTCATTCTGTCGCTTATGGCATGATTTCTTATTGGATGGCATATTTGAAAGCCCACTACCCAGCGGAATTCCTGATGGAATTAATGCATACCGCTGTATCAAGTGCCAACCAGATGCGCCTGTATATGCAGGAAGCTCTGGATCTCGGGTTGAAGATAAAAAGACCGGACATCGAGGTTAGTGAAGTGCGTTTCAAACGAAAGGGAGACACGCTTTATTATCCCCTTACAGCTGTGAAAAATCTTGGTAGAAACAACGCAGAGGCGATTGTAAAAACACGGGATGATTTGGGTGGTTTCTCGTCTTTTAGTGATTTTATCAGAAAGACGTCCACGTATTTGAATCGCCGTCATTATGAGTATTTGATTTACTCAGGTGCACTCGATAGATTCGCGTCCAATCAAAGAACCATGCTTGACAATCTTGATGCCATCATCGCCTTTGCGAAATATGAAACGGCGATTGATTCCGATGATTTCATTTTGAGAGAAAGCGAGCCTGATGACTTTGATACGCTCAGAAAGCATGAGCGTGTGGCTTTGGGGCTGAATATAGAATACGATCAGTTAAAGCCATTCGAATCCCTTATTCAGTCTCACAAAGTGCGTCTTCCTAAAGATGTCAAGGCTTCTGAGGTGAATCAGAGAATAACCCTACTGGCGATTATCGGAAAAATAAAGGAAATAAAGACTAAAAAAGGGGATGCCATGGCCTTTTTGACGCTCGAAGATCGAGTTACCAGTCTTGATGGAGTCTTGTTCCCAAACGTTTTCACGTCCATAGATGTGACATTGAACGAAGGAGATGTTATGATTTTCAATGGCTCGATAAGAAAGAAAGCGGATGATTTACAAATCATAATTGAAAAGATTACATATCCTGACGTTTAAGCTATTTGAGCTTTATGGTATAATAAAACAAACAAGAAGGTGAGATTCCTATGAAAAAAATTGCGGTAATGACGTCCGGTGGTGATGCACCGGGCATGAATACGGCCATACGTGCCGTAGTGCGAAGTGGCTTCCATTATGGATTTGAAGTCTACGGTATAAGAAACGGCTTTTTAGGACTCTATGAAGATGAGATTTTCAAAATGGAGCGTACCGATGTATCAAGAATCATCAATCGCGGTGGAACAATCCTTGGAAGTGCGAGATTCCCTGAATTCCGTGAAGAGAAAAATCAGAAAATTGCGGCCGAAAATCTTGAGAAAAGAGGGATTGACGGCGTGATTGTTCTTGGTGGAGATGGCTCTTTCAAAGGGGCACAAGCCCTTAGTGGATATGGGATTAAGACCATGGGAATCCCAGCGACTATTGACAATGATATCGCTGCGACGGATTACTCCATTGGTTTTTTCACCGCGCTCGATACCGCGGTTGAATCCATAGATAAGCTCAGAGATACATCCTTTTCTCACAGGCGATGCAGCGTGGTTGAGGTTATGGGCCGTCATTGTGGGGATCTTGCACTGTATGCAGGCATTGCGGTTGGCAGTGAATTCATCATCACACCTGAAACCGGCTATATAAAGGACAAGACGATTCAAAGTGTTCAAGACTCGTTTGATCGCAACAAGCGTCATGCGATAGTGGTTGTTACGGAAAACATGACCAATGTCAGTGAGCTTGCCAAGGAAATCGAAGAACGTACTGGTCATGAAACACGTGCAACGGTTCTCGGACACGTTCAACGTGGCGGAACCCCACAAGCGTTTGACAGAGTGCTTGCCACCGACATGGCGGAACGGGCTGTCTACTTGCTTGAACAGGGTCGCGAAGGTCTTATTCTAGGCTTGCGAGGACAAGAAATCACCAGCTTCCGAATCGATGATGCTTTGAAGATGGAAAAACCAGTTTCAAACAAACGTTACGGTCTTCTCGGAAGACTGAGAAACTAAGGAGTGAATAAAATGCCTTTCAATCAAACTAAAATTGTCTGTACCATTGGACCAGCAACTGAATCCGAAGATATGATGCGCAACCTTATCAATGCAGGTATGGATGTGATGCGCCTCAATTTCTCTCATTCAAACTATGAAGAACATGAACTTCGTCTTGATACGTTGATCAAGTTGAACAAAGAACTTGGCACCGACGTTGCCGGCCTCCTTGATACCAAGGGACCTGAAATAAGAACCCATGGTTTCAAAGGTGGAAAAGCCCGTATCACTGTAGGCAGTAAAGTGGATGTTTATATGGATGAGATCGAAGGCGATGAAACCAAGTTCTCCGTGTCGTATCCCGATTTGTATGAAGATGTGGCAGTTGGGGGCACCATCGTAGTGGATGATGGGTATTTGAGTTTGAAAGTCGATTCAATCGATAAAGAGAACAAAATTATCAAGACGACTTCATTCAATACGCATACCATCAGAGACAAACGGGGTATCAATGTACCTGGAATGAAACTCAATCTGGATTTTGTATCAGAAAAGGATCACCAGGATATCGTATGGGCGTGTGAACAGAATATCGACTTTATCGCGGCAAGTTTTGTAAGACGAAAAGAAGATGTCTTGGAAATTCGTGACATTATTGAAAAACATACGGATAAATACATACAGATTATCGCTAAAATCGAAAACCAGGAAGGCGTCAACAACATCGACGAGATTGTTGAAGTCTCTGATGGGGTCATGATTGCCCGTGGTGACCTCGGGGTTGAAGTGGCTCCTGAAGAGGTCCCGGTCATTCAAAAGGACATTATCCAGCGTTGCCATGAAAAAGGGAAAATTTCCATTACGGCTACGCAGATGCTTGAAAGCATGCAAGAACACCCCAAACCAACCCGTGCCGAAGTCAGTGATGTGGCGAACGCCATTCTCGATGGTACGGATGCGGTCATGCTCAGTGGTGAAAGCGCCATCGGAAACTATCCGGTTGAATCCGTTCAGATGATGTGCAACATTTCCCTTAGAATGGAAAAGGAAATTGATAGAAACAATTTGATTAGCCGCGCAAACAACGCGGGTACGAAAGATATTCCAAGCAACATTGCCATGAGTGCCTCACATGCCGTACTTCAGGGACAGGCAGACATTGTGATCGCCCCGACTGTATCGGGCACGACCGCAAGGCTATTATCGAAAAACCGTCCTGATACGATGATTATCGCATTGGTACCTACAAGTGAAAAGGCCAGAAGTCTGGCGCTCAATCACGGGGTACATCCCATCAAATTCCATCTTGGATATGACACTGAATCCCTTGTCAAAAGAAGCATTGAATTCGTGACCAAGGAAGGCTTCGTAGAACCGGGTGGCCGCGTCATCATTACTGGTGGGTTCCCACTTGGCACCACCACAAACAGTTTGAGAATCATGGACATCAAATGATACAAAGGCATCCTAAACAGGGTGCCTTTTTTCATGGATTTTAATTTTTTTCATTTTTTGCTTGCATTTTATATCATGTATGCTACTATACATTATATAATAGAGGTGATACCATGGATACACAGCTTAAGAAGGGCGTACTTGATATGTGCGTACTGGGCATCTTGAAAAAAGAAGATGCTTACGGGTATATCATCTATCAAAGAATCAATGGGTTGCTTGGCATCAGCGAGTCCACGATCTATCCGATTCTGAGAAGATTTGTAAAGGCGCGGTATTTACAGTCGTATTTGAAACCCTCAAATACCGGTCCTGCAAGAAAATATTTCTCGATTACGCCAGAAGGTGAACGTCATTACAAAGCATTGATTATACAGTGGAAAAAATTTGAAGAAACCATCAATCAACAAGTGGTTAGGAGCGATTAGTATGAAAGAGAGATTCATGGATGCACTCAGAGGGTATCTGAGCCAGCTCGAGGAAGACGAGCGGGAAGAGATTTTAAGGTTTTACGAAGAGCGGTTCTATACTGGAAGAGTGTACGAAGGAAAAACGGATGAAGAAATTGTCGGCGAACTTGAAAGTCCTGAAGATATCGCCCGCAATGTTTTAAAGGAATACGGGTATGATTTCAAGAAAAGCCCGTCACAAAAAGCCAGTAAGGATGTGAATGCTGGTAAAGTGGTTGGGGTAGCGCTTTTTGATGTCTTCGTAGCCAGTTGGCTTTTGCCTGCACTGGTCAGTGTATTGGTCGCCGTATTCGTATCCCTGTTTACATTCATCGGCGCAATGGTCTTTATGCCCTGGACGTCTGCAACGGCCAGTGTGTTCATGATAATTGGAGTCATAGGGCTCACTGTGCTTTGGGCGCTTATTGTGCTTTGGTTATACGATACACTTCTCAGCTTTGTGTCATGGTTAATTAAATGGCATCTTGAGGCCCTTGGGTTTGGAGATAGAGATTGGTCCAAGACCATTGACAAATTCAAGGTAACGTATTATTTCAAGCGTCATCCACGCTACACAAGACTCAAGAACCGCCTCAAGGCACTGAGTGTGCTTTTAGTGCTTTTAGGATTTGGCTTTCATCTATTTACCTATGGGACCATCAGCCTCAGCGGAGCCGATAGCGAATTGGTAGAATACAGTGAAAACGAGCGTATTATCGATAATGAGGGGTGGAAGCTTACAGGCAATGTGGATGTAGGAAACATTGAATTCCACCGACATGATTCAGATGAAATCATGATTGAAGCTTCTGTAATTGACAATGCGGACATGTCAATAGATATTGATGAGTCTACAAAGACTGTCAATGTGGAAAACGACATAGAATTCCCATTCTTCAATTTTACTGGGCTGGTCAATCTTTTTAGAAACGAGTCACAGACTATCGATATTTTCATGCCATCTGATTTTGAGTTCGACTCGGTAACCATTGAACATATGAATGGTGGTATGGTGCTAAGAGACATGACTATGAACTCACTTGAAATCGAGACTATGAATGGGACCATCGAGTTGATTGAGGTTGATATTGCTTCTCCGAGTGAAATCGAAACCACAAATGGCAATATCATCGTACGTTCAAGTGTGATGGAAAGCGTCGATCTGGAAACCACGAACGGCAGGATAGATATAAGGGAATTCAGTGTCAACAATCTAACACTGGATACGACCAATGGCCGTATTACACTGGACTCAATCAATGATTCGAGTGCGTCAGACACTGAACTTCAAGCCTCGACTACCAATGGTGAAATCACGCTCAACAATGTGTATATGAATGATGTAAGTCTTTCGACTACCAACGGATCCATCGCTTATGATAACGATGATAAGACCTTTATTCTCGACGCACTTGAGGTGTCTACTACCAACGGAAGTGAAGATATCAATGTATTGCATGATTAGGGTTCAAAACAGTTGCACTGTATTTTAACCTGTGGTATATTAGTCCCGACCGAATGTTCGGTCGGGATTTTTTTACACTGTATTTTAACCTAAATTATAAAGAAATGAGCTGATTTGAATGAAAAATATTATACGTTTCTCAGTAGAGAAAGCCATTACCGTGCTGATGGTTGTCATCGCGGTTGTGATTTTCGGGGTGACGTCGTTCAACCGATTAACCAGTGACTTGTTTCCGGATATCAACATTCCGTATGCGGTTGTGGTCACGACGTATCCCGGTGCAGCCCCTGAGGAAGTGGAAAGTGAAGTCAGCATTCCACTTGAACAGGCTTTTCAAACTACGACCAATGTAACGGAGGTTCAAACTACGTCTTCTGAGAACATGTCGATGGTCATGCTTGAGTTTACTGAAGACACGGATATGGACTCAGTGATTGTTGAACTACGTGAAAACATGAATCTGATGGCGGATAGTCTCCCATCGGAATCCGGAACACCAATGATTTTGAGACTCAATCCAGATATGCTTCCGATTATGAACTTCAGTGTGTCTTTGGAAGGCAGTGATCTGGACGAACTCAGTACTTGGGTGGATGATGAACTTACCCCGCGTATTGAAAGAATCCCTGGTGTGGCGAGTTTGAATGTTTCGGGTGCTTATGAATCTGAAATCAGAGTAAGCCTTGATCAGGAGGCCATAGAGGATTACAACGCTCAAATACAAACGGCATTTGAGGGGTCTGATCAGGCCATGGAGCTTGACAAGGATTTGATTTCACAAGTCATAGGGGCACAGAACATGAGTTTTCCAGCGGGCTACGTTGAAGCCGGTGGCAATGATTATCTTGTGCGTGTAGGGGATGATCTTGAGGATTTGGATGAATTAAGGGAAATGTTGCTTTTTGACGCCCCTTCCAGTGTGCCTGAAGGGATGCTTCCAACCATCACCGTCGAAGATATAGCCGATGTTGAATTTGTGGCGGCTGAAGACAAACTGTATTCAAAAGTCAATGGTGAAGATGCCGTCAGCATTTCGATTCAAAAAGGTAGCGAATATGCGACTACTGAAGTGACGAATGAAATCAACAATGAGCTTCAGGCTATCGCCGATGAAACGGATGGCTTTGAGTATACGACCTTGCTTGACCAGGGTGAATACATCGAACAAGCCAATGGCTCTGTGCTTAACAATCTGCTTATTGGAGGCATACTGGCGGTCATGATCCTCCTTGTATTCCTGCGAAATATACGCGTAACACTCATTGTAGGTGTAGCGATTCCTGTCAGTCTTCTCTTTGCGGTTATTCTTATATATCTTTCAGACATCACCCTGAACGTGGTGTCACTTGGAGGGCTAGCACTAGGAATAGGAATGCTTGTGGATAACAGTATCGTTGTTATCGAGAATATATTCAGGATGAAACGTGACGGAGCATCGAATAAGAAAGCAGCCGTATCAGGGGCAAACCAGGTTGCAGGTGCGATTGTCGCAAGTACGCTCACCACTGTGAGTGTCTTCCTTCCAATCATGTTCATTGAAGGGTTCGTGCGTGAAATTTTCTATCAACTCGCCCTTACCATAAGCTTCAGCTTACTGGCGTCACTGATCATCGCGCTTACCTTCGTACCGACGCTTGCCAATAGAATCATGAAAGATGATGAAGGCAAAAAAGACGATTCAAAATCCTGGATGACAAAAATCCAAAATATTTATGAGCGTATACTTAATGGTGCGTTCAAAGTCAAGTACATTGTTATTGCGGTGGTGTTTGTACTTCTTGGACTTACGATTTGGGGTGCAACATCGGAAGGCTTTGAATTTTTCCCAGCCTCAGATGAAGGCTCACTTCAAGCCACGATTGAAATGAATGACAATGAAACCATGGATTATGAAGCCTTCACCACAAAACTCGACGATCTTTATGGTGATGTCGCAAACCTCAGTGACGTATCCGATGTGGGTATCACTGTTGGAGGTGGGGGACAGGCTGCGATGCTTGGGTTCTCACAAGGCAACCAGGATACTACGAGTGCCACGATGAATGTCGTGCTGAAAGATGACCGTGACCTGACCACCATGGAAGTACGTGATGAAATCATTGCGCTTTTCGAATCGGATTACGAAGTATTTGAGGCCGATATCCAGGGAACAGAGATGGATACTGGGGCCCTTGTGGGAGAAGGACTTTCTCTCCGTCTTAAAGGGAGCGACCTTGATGTACTCAGAAGCGAAGCGGAATCCCTTGCGGCTATCGTAAGAGAAGTCGAAGGGGTACGGGGTGTTGAAACCGGTCTTGAGAATCTTGATGAAGAAATCAAGGTGACCGTAGACAAGGATGTAGCCATTACTTATGGACTTACCGTCGGTCAGGTGCTTCAGAAGGTGAGTGAACACCTTGAGACACCTGAAGAAATTACCACCCTTTCAATGGAGGGTCACATGTACAGCCTTTATGTTTATGGTGAAGGAGATGAAAGACGCGTCAGTGAAGAAAGTGTAGCGGATCTTGAAGGTATCATCGTTGGTGAGTCAACGATGGGAGGAGATGTTACGCTTGCAGATATCGCAACCGTTGAAACCGTTCTTGGATTCGGGTCCATCACGAGAATTGACGGAACCCGCGTCATCGACATCAATGCGGAATTTGAATCTGGGTACAGCTCTACCATTGTCGCATCAGATGTGGAAGAGGCACTTGAAGGTTATGAACTGCCTTCAGGGTATGAATACGAAGTCATGGGTGAAAGTGAAGAAATCATGGCAACCCTTGATGAATTGGTTATCATGGGGGCCCTTGGTATCCTCCTGGTCTACATGATCATGGCAAGTCAGTTCCAATCACTGCTTTATCCATTCATTATCATGCTGACCATTCCTCTTGCCTTTACAGGTGGATTCGGCATCCTCTATGCCTTTAACATGCCGGTATCGATTGTAGCCGTGATAGGGCTGATTATCCTGTCGGGTGTCGTCGTCAACAACGGCATCGTGCTGGTCGATTACATCAACCAGCTAAGAGAAAGAGGCTACGACCTCAAAGCCGCCATCACGCGTGCAGGTAGAATCAGACTTCGTCCAATCTTTATGACGGCCCTTACGACCATACTGGCGCTTTCCCCTCTTGCGCTTGGGTATGGCGAAGGTGCAGAGATGATGCAACCGATGGCATTAACGGCCATTGGTGGACTATTCTATGCAACGTTCCTTACCATTTTCGTGGTCCCGATCTTCTATGATATGATGACCCTGCATGGGCGTCTCATATTCGGAATACTCGTCACCATCGGTGGGGCAGCAGCGTCCTTGTATTATTTCTTTATCACCTACAATCTTCTCTATGCATTGCTTGCAGTAGGGGTGATGGTTGGGGCACTGCTTCTTACCATTTTCATGCCTCCTGTTGCAGACACCAAAGTGCCCAAAGAAGAGGATACGGATGACGTTGAACAGTTCCTGAAAAGGACGATGAAGTAATATGAATGAAAAGCGGGAAAAGATACTCAATACAGTGCTGTCTTTTCTGTCGCACAGCGATAGAGAGGATTCTTTGACCATATCGAATGTGGCCAAGGCACTCGACATGGGAAAAAGCACCATTTATGAATATTTCAACAGTAAGGATGCGATGATACAAAGCGCATTCGAGCTGATGCTTGAGAAAAACAGGGAAGCCATTTTGAACGATGATGAACTTAAGACTCTGTCCTTTAAAAAAGCATTTACCAACCATATGAACAGAATTCTTGAATTGGCTCAGAACAACGTATTTATCAAGGACTTCTCCCATCATCCGGATATATTGAAGCTTCCTGAAAAGACCAAGGAAGCCATGTTTCAATCAATTCAGGAAAACAACGGGTACCTGGAAGAGGCTCTGAGAAAGATTTTTGACAAAGGGGCCAAAGAAGGCATCCTTCAACACGATATCAGGCATTCCCGCTTCAGAACGATTGAAGCCATGATTTTCGGGTTTCTCATTGCGATGAACACCCCTTATAGCAACTGGGATAAGGATACCCAGATTGAAGATTTGTATGCCTCCCTTGTCACGCTTTTCAATACTTAAAAAAATAAAACGGATTGAGTCTTGTGTGAACGACTCAATCCGTTTTTTTCATGCTATAAAGCGTACAGGTCTGGTGTTTGTAAAGGGCGACTAAGTAGGTGTTTTCAAGTTCGACCACTACGGCGTGCTTGTAAAAATCGGAAATATCGTAGTGAGAGGATCTTGCAATGCGATCGAATAAAGGTTTTTTCAGTTTCTTGTCCTTGAGGGTTTCAAAATAACATTTGGGTTTGACCTTGCTTCTTTTTAAGTAGGTGGTTTTCAGCGTATCGAGATCAATGTTTTTGACACCGTTTTCCTTGAGGTAGTCATGCGTGAATTTGTAAACTTCATCAAGCTGATAGCCTTTTCTTTTATAGCCCCTTTTCAAATAATCGGTCATCATGTCATGAAAGAGGGTGAAATAATCGTTGAAGTGATGGGTGAGTATTGAAAAGAGTTCATCTTCAAAGTACCCTTTGTTGTGGAAAAGGTCCAGGCCGTCTTCAACAGTACTTATATAGGCTAGATCAGCTTTGGAAAGTGAAGTGTTGGATTCTATTTGATAGGGTGCGTCATCTTTGAAGCGGTAATCGTAAAGTTCAGCTTCATTGCGAATTTTCGTCCCTCTTAGAAATTTGAGAAAGCCCAGTTGCAGTTCTCTGCTTCCAAGGGCATAGACATCGTTGAATGTTTTTTTGAAACGCTCGAGTGTTTCAAGGGGCAGTCCGGCAATCAAATCAAGATGCATGTCGATGATATCGGCTTTTTTGATTTTTTCAATTAGTCGGAAAAGTTTGGCATTGTTTTGGATTCTTCCTACAAGACGGTTTGTGATGTCGTGGGTGGATTGGATGCCGATTTCAAAACGAAAAAGGTGCCTGGGAGCTTGGGCATGTATATAGTCAATGAGGGCTTCATCCATGATTTCACCTGTAATCTCGAACTGAAAGACGGTGCCTTTTTTATGGTTCCTGATTAAAAAATCGATGATAGAGAGGGCGTCTTTATTGGCATTGAAGGTTCTATCCAGAAATTTGATGGTTTTTGCGCCTTTTTCAAGCAGATGGCTCAGTGTGTCAAGCACATCCGAAAGAGGAAAAAAACGCACTTTTTTTTCAAGAGATGAAAGACAGTAGGAACACTTGAATGGACACCCGCGTGAACTTTCAACATATTGGATACGTTTGGGAATATGTGGGGAGTCTTCTTTAAAATTGTGAGGAGACTTTATCATTGATAGGTCTTCGATTTCTTCAATGGGGTGTTCAATAATCGTGTTTTCAGCTTTCCATGCGACATTTGATGTATGATCAAGAGGCACCCCTTTCAATAGATAATCGAGTACGTTGTCAATCACGTGTTCGCCTTCACCTTTGACAATGACCTCTACAGGCAGGGTTTCAAGAAAATAAGAAGCATCATAAGACACTTCTGGGCCTCCCAGGACAATGGGCGTGTTTGAACGTTTTTTGATGGCTTTCACCAGGTCGCTGATGAGGTTCACATTCCATATATAGGTGCTGAATCCTATGACTGAGGGGTTGTGTTTTAAAAGGGTGTCAATGATGTGGTCCTTCGAATCTTTTATTGTGAAATCAATAAAATCCGTCTCATAGGCACTGTTTGCGCTCAGCAGACGGACAGCGTTGTTGGTATGAATGTATTTTGCGTTGATTGCGACAAATAAAGGTTGCATGAAATCACCTCGGTGCTGTTATTTTACCATAAGCATGCGTTGTGTGATAGAATGAATTTCGAAGAGACATAAGGAGGTGCGCGTATGGCTTATAAACTAGTCAGTCAATACGACCCAAAAGGGGACCAGGTCGAAGCAATCAAAGCGCTTGTCAAGAACATCAAGCAAGGCAGCCGCGAACAGGTGCTTCTGGGTGCCACAGGGACAGGGAAGACTTTTACCATGAGCAATGTGATCAAGGATCTCAACAAGCCTATTTTGATTTTGGCTCACAATAAGACACTTGCAGGTCAGCTTTATTCGGAATTCAAGGAATTCTTCCCAGAGAACAGGGTGGAATATTTTATCTCCTATTATGATTATTATCAACCTGAAGCGTACGTGCCAAGCAGAGACCTGTTTATTGAAAAGGATGCTCAGACCAATGATGAAATCGATGAACTTCGTCATAGTGCGACCGCTTCATTGCTTGAACGTGATGACGTGATCGTGGTCGCCAGTGTATCCTGTATATATGGAATCGGCGATCCTGAGGACTATAAGAATGCGACGCTTACACTGCGCACAGGCACAACCTATGAACGGGATGATTTGTTAAATCGGCTTGTAGCGATGCTTTTTCAAAGAAACGACACGGATTTTGACCGCGGAACGTTCAAGGTAAAAGGGGATACTGTCGAGGTCATGCCGACTTACAACAAATCCATTGCCTACAGAATTGAGTTTTTTGACGACGAGATTGAACGGATTCGATCCTTCGATGCCGTGACGGGTGAAATACTCGAGGATTACAGTGTCTTTACGCTTTTCCCAGCCACACAGTTCGTGACCAACAAGGATAAACTTGAAGAGGGCATCAAGCGCATAGAAAACGAACTTGAAGAACAGGTTGAATATTTCAAAAGCGAAGGGAAGCTTTTGGAGGCTGAGAGAATTCAGCAAAGAACCAACTACGATATTGAAATGCTCAAGGAAATTGGGACCTGCAAGGGTGTTGAGAATTATTCAAGACATCTTTCCTTGCGGAATGCAGGCGAAACGCCTTCTACACTCATGGATTTCTTTGGGGATGATTATTTGCTCATCGTGGATGAATCCCATGTAACCCTTCCCCAGGTAAGAGGTATGTACAATGGGGACCAGGCAAGGAAGAAAACACTGGTTGAGTATGGCTTCCGTCTACCAAGCGCCATGGACAACCGTCCACTTAATTTTGATGAATTCATGGATAAAATTCATCAATCCGTATACGTCAGTGCGACACCAGGAGACTTTGAAATGGCTAGAACTGACAAAGTCATCGAACAAATCATCCGACCGACTGGATTGCTTGACCCTGTGGTTGAAATCAGGGAAAAAGAAGGTCAGATTGATGACATCGTCAACGAAATCAGGAAACGTACGGAGAAAAACGAACGTACGCTCATTACTACGCTCACCATCAAAATGAGTGAAGACCTTAGTAGTTACTTGAAAGAATCCGGCATCAAGGTGGCCTATCTTCATTCAGAGATTGATTCTTTGGAGCGCATAGAAATCATTCGGGATTTACGGCTAGGAGTTTATGATGTTCTCGTCGGAATCAATCTTCTAAGGGAAGGACTGGATCTTCCCGAAGTATCCTTCATCGCGATACTCGATGCGGATAAACAAGGCTTCCTTCGAAGCGCGAGAAGTCTTATTCAGACGATTGGGCGTGCGGCGCGCAATGTAAATGGCAAGGTTGCGCTCTATGCCGATCGCATCAGTGATGCGATGCGTCAGGCCATCGACGAAACTGAAAGAAGAAGGGCCATTCAGAAAGCACACAATGAGAAATATGGCATTACACCACAAACCATCAAGAAGGCTGTGCGTGAATCCATACGAATCAAACTTGAAGCGGAAGTGGAAAGTGAAGGCAAATCCATTAGCAAGATGGACAGAGAAGAAAAACGTGCCATGATTGATGATATGGAAAAAGACATGAAGAAGGCCGCGCGAGATCTTGACTTTGAAAAAGCCGCAGAACTAAGAGACCTTATCATCGAGATCAAGGCTTCCATGTAGCTGTTTGAACACGCTTTATATGAGCGTGTTCTATTTTTTTTCTTGACATTTATGACACACGTGTCATAATATGGGTGTGAAAGGAGGTTTCCATGCCTAAAAAGACATTTTTCAGATTGAGTGAAGCAAAACGATCCTTGATTGAGCGTTCAGCCATTACCGTTATCAATGAACAGGGGTACGACAGTGCGACCATTAAAGATATTGTGAATACTGCAGGCATCCCAAGAGGGAGTTTTTATCAGTACTTTAACGGGCTTTCGGATCTGTTCATCCATCTTATCCAGATTATTGCGAAGAGAAAGTTCAGTTATATGGGCCATTTGTTTGAACAATTGGAGAAGCACCCATTTTTGGAGATGTTTCGCGAACTAACGCGTGCAGGACTTATGTTTGCGAAAGATGACAAGGAAGCCTATCTATTTGGGTACCATCTGTACCATTCTCAAAGTGAAGAGGTGCTTGCATTGCGAGCTCGGCTTGAAGACGAGGGGATTGCGATGATGGAAAGTTATCTAATGAATGATGCGAACAAAGACTGGCTTAAAGAAGGCACTGATATCAGAATGCTTGCCAAGATGCTTTATGATTTCAATGCCAGGGATCTGGTGTATCAATTTTACAGAGGAGACCCCATTGAATTGATGATCAAACGCACGGATGCGTTTATCAATATCCTAAGAGAGGGCGTCAAGAAGGAGGCTTCTAATGAGTAAGAAAGTATTTGAGGTTAAGGATTTATCGTTTACGTATCAAAAACACGGCATCAAAGCTGTGAATGCTATCAGTTTTGACATTGTTGAAGGGGAAATATTTGGTTTGCTTGGTCCTAGTGGTGCAGGAAAGTCTACAACTCAGAAGATTCTCACAAGACTGCTTAAAAACTATCAAGGCAATATCCAATATATGGGGAAGGATTTTTCACAGTATGGAAATGACTTTTACGAAGATATTGGTGTTGGGTTTGAACTGCCGGTCCATTTTTCGAAATTGAGCGGTATGGAAAACATGCGGTTCTTTCAAAATCTTTATGAGTCTAAGGCGGACATTGAGGCTTTGATGAAACGTGTTGGGCTGTTTGAAGACAAGGACCGTCTTGTAGGAGAGTATTCAAAGGGTATGAAGATGCGCCTCAATTTTGTGAGAGCCATGTTAAACAATCCGAAATTTCTATTTCTGGATGAGGTCACCAACGGACTTGATCCGAAGAATGCAAAAATCATCAAAGACCTCATTCGTGAGTTCAAAGAAGGTGGAGGGACCGTACTTCTATCCACACACCTCATGAATGATGTTGAAGAGTTGTGTGATCGTGTGGCCTTCATTTCAAAAGGAGAGATTAGAGAAATAGCCACGCCAAAGGCTTTGAAGATGAAATATGGCAAACGGGAACTCAGAGTTGAATACAAGGATCAGGAACAGGTTAAACTTGAAGTATTCGATCTGGATACCATCAGTAAGAATGACACGTTTTTGACGCTTGTTAAAAACAACGCCATTCAAACGATGCACAGTGGAGAAACCACCATGGATGACATCTTCATCCGGGTGACTGGAGATACGTTCCATGAAGACGCTTAAAGGCTTGTTGAGAGGTGAATTCCAAAGACTGATCAAATACAACATCATCCAGGTCAGTTTTGGTGTGTCGGTTCTATGGCTTTTGATTCTGTTTTTGGTGGGTAAGGAAGAGGCCGGGGTGTTCTTGCCCTTGGTAGTATTCATGGACCTTACCATGATGAGTGTACTTCTGATGGGGGTTTCGCTCTTTTATGAACGTCAGGAAAATACACTGAAGACACTTATGGTCACACCCGCACCGATGTGGGGCATTGCGGTTTCCAAGATTATCGCTTCCATTTATCTTGCGTTTCAGTCAGTTGTAGTGGTGGTGGGGGTAGCGTATTTTGCCTTTGATATTGCCTTCAGACTTCTTCCGTTTTTGGCTTTTGTACTCATCATTGCCCTTGCTCACGGAATCTTGGGATTTGTGCTCAGTCTCTTTTCCAAGGATTTCAACGGTCTTCTGGCACTCATAATGGCGTATATGATTGTGTTTGCGTTTCCAAGTATTTTCTATGCACTGGGACTCATGAGTGAGTCAATTGAACCCCTGTTACTCCTATCGCCAACCCACGTTTCATTGCTCATGATCAATTACGGTTTTGATCAGTCAATAGAAACATTCGAACTCATCTATGGTATGCTTTATCTAATTATTGCATCTTTAGTGCTTTGGAAGTATCTCATCCTTCCACTTTATCCCATAAAAGGCGTAAAGGAGTGATTCTATGAAAAAATATCTATCCATGCTCAAATATGAGTTTAAAAATATCGTGAGAGATAAAATGACCCTTTTGTTGCTTGTGTATCCTTTGCTTATCATCATGGTGGGAGCTTACCTTATCCCTGCACTTCTTGATAATTACGCCACAGGGGGTGGCTCGCAAACAACCGGGATCACAATCATTATTATCGTATTTGCGTCAATTGCCCCTTTTATTACCGCGGCGATGCTTGGATTCAATCTTTTGGACCATCGAGATGAAAACACCCTTAACACCATCAGGGTTACACCCCTTTCATTAAGAGGCTACATCGTGTTCAAAGGGATCTATGGGTATTTGCTGAGTGTCTTCGCATCTTTTTTCAGCCTCTTTGGTGTCAAGCATCTCAGTGGAGATGGCTACATGCTTGGCGGTATGAATCTCTGGGACAGTTTCGCTTGGACGGACATGCTTCTGTTTGCGTTAGTAGCCTCACTGTTCACACCCTTATTCGCTTTGGCATTAGGGGCTCTGGCCAAGAACAAGATTGAAGGATTTGCCTATATGAAGTCAAGTGGGCTTTTCATCATGGCTCCGGTGCTCTCCGTGTTGGCTTCGATGCAGGATTACAAACAATACCTACTGGGTGTAGTCCCGATATTCTGGCCGGTAAAAGGCCTGCTTGTCAGTGCCGATTTATTGAATCATGATGCCAATCTGAGTGTGGGTGCGTATTATCTTGTAGGCATCATCTATATGTCAGTCCTTACGCTGGTATTGTATAAATGGTTTGAGAAAAGGACCCAATCATAGTTATATAAGTTATTAAAAACATTAAAGCGCTTGAGTTTATCAAGCGCTTTTTTTAATATATTAAAAATAAAATTAACTTTTTTAATAAAAAGTCTTGACAACCTTGATTTAATAGAATATTATGAGGTTGTAATTAACAAAATCAATCAACCAATTAATAAAATCAATTATATAGATAAAAAACATTAATTAAAGAAAGAGGTGTTCTAAATGTTCCCAATGCAATACTGGAATCAAACATTTGTTAGAAAAGCCATCTTGAATGAACGTACAGACAAACGCATGAAATTTTTAAAAAAAGTTTAGAAGTGACTAAATGAAACGGGGTGAGAACATGTTTTCAAGAGTTTATTGGAGTGAAGGCTTCATTTGGGGAAGTTACTGCAAAGAATCTGAAAATCATAGTGTTAAACATCTTATAAAATCAAATCCTAAGAAAGCGAAGAGGTGATGATCATGTGTCCGATTCAATACTGGAACGAAACATTTATCAGGGAATTCATTATGAGAGAACGTGCGAACAGACGATGGAAATTCATTAAGAAACTTTAACTTTCAATTAAGAAAAGAGGGGTTGAAGATGGGTCCGATGAACTACTGGACAGATGCATTCATCAGGGCAAACAGTTTGAGAGACCGTGCAAAAAAACGTTTGAAGTTTAGTCAAAAAATCAGATAAAAAAATAAAAGAGGTGAAACGCATGAATTTATCATGGATGCAACACGCACTTGCAAACAGTGTCAGTGACAATCAGGGTCAAGATGAGTTGGAACGGACATCGAATGAGGTAAAAAAACCTTCTGAAAAGGCCAAAGGAAAAGTATTGAGAATTATGATCAGAAGTCATGAACAGGACAAGGTCAATGTCAATCTACCTTTGAGCTTTGGGCTTTCTGTTTTGAAAAAAGGCTCAAAAAACTTCTCGGTAAACAATTCAGCAATGGACCAGGTCGATTTCGACGATTTGCAAAGAATGATTGATGAAGGTATTGTGGGAGAAATTGTCAATATCGAAAGCCATGAAGGTGACACAGTAAGAATTGTTGTGGACTAAATGAGAGAAGGGACATAATTTTGTTCCTTCTTTTTTTATCTATGATATAATTAATCTTAAAGAAGGTGATAAGATGGATACAGTATTAGAGCCTTTAAATAAAAAGAAAAAGGTTTCTGAGATTATTATGGCACTGGGCGGGGTCACATTGGTTGGTGGCGTACTCCTGTTTATATCAGGCAATACCTTTATTGTCATGATTATCGGTGCGATTGTGCTTTTCATTGGTTTGGGTTATTTCAATCATGTGGGGACGCTTTTCAAAAGCAAGGTATTGAAAAAACACCTTGAAGAAAAGATAGAAAACTGTGTTTATAACCCGAAAAAAGGTCTTAACAAGCATGAGATCATGAATACCGAATTTTTGAAAAGACCTGATAGAATCAAAAGCGAGGATTATCTCTCCGGCGAACTGGATGGCGTGAAATTCGTATCAAGTGATGTGGTTCTTAAGGAACGCCGGGTTACGCATACATCCAAAGGTACGAGAACACGGTATGTGACTTATTTTCACGGACGTGTATTCCGGTTTGATTTCAACAAGGATTTCAAGGGATCCGTTCAGGTACTTGAGTCTTACAGACCGAAAAGCAGAAGAAATTTTGAAAAAGTCTCTCTGGAATCCGTAGATTTCAACGACACTTACAAGACCTATGCTACGGATGACCACACTGCATTTTATATCCTGACACCGCATTTTATGGAATCCTTGATGGCGCTTGAGAAAAAACATCCTGGCAATCTCGGGTTTTCGTTTCTTGATTCTCACTTGCATGTGGCGATTCACAATAGGCGCTCGTCGTTTTCCATCAGACCCTTTACTAAATTGGACAAAGATCTGTTAACGCGTTTCGATGAAGACCTCAACATCATCTACGATATCGTCGATGATTTGAAATTAAACAAAGACATTTTCAAAGAGGAGGAATAGTATGGAACCCATCTGGATTGTACTGATTGTTGTAGGTGCCTTAGCGCTCATCATCTTGCTTTGGTATATTGCGACCATGAACGGACTTCGTCAGTTGGAAGTCAAGGTCAATGAGGCCGAATCAGGGATTGATGTCGCACTTACAAAGCGTTTTGATGTACTCAGCAAAATGGTGGACACTGTAAAGGGGTACACCAAACACGAACAGGAAACGTTCATCAATGTCGTAAAATGGCGCAATAATTTACCTGAAGAACTCACGATTGAACAAAAAGAAGAGTTCATGCAAAAAATGGATGCCGTCCAATCAGGTATTAACGTGGTGGTTGAACAGTATCCGGAATTGAAAGCCGAAAAAGTATTTTCAAATCTTCAACATTCCATCAGTGATGTCGAAGAGCATCTTCAAGCCTCAAGGCGTTTGTATAATGCCAATGTCAGTCGTCTTAACAGTCGCATTGTGACCTTCCCAATCAGCATTGTGGCCTCAAAAATCGGTATGCAGAAAAAAGAATTTTTTGAAGCAGAAGTCAAGAAAAGGGCCGATGTTGATATCAGCTTTTAATACCCATGAGGGGCATTTGACCTTATCGAACTTGACATTCAAAACAGCCCTGAATCCAAATAGATTCAGGGCTGTGGTTTTTTGGACTTAAAACAATCATTGGAGCATGCCAATGGGGAGGGTGCGATGAATAAAAAGACAGTGTATGGATTCAATACTTTGTTGCTGGTTTGGTTTTCATTGGATATGACAGGCTTCAGTTTTAGAGGGCATCAACTCGTGACTCAGGCATTTAGAGACGATGGTGTATACTTTATGATATTTGCAGCTCTGCTTATTTTCTTTGTGCTCAAGGGAACGGTTGGTGGGTACTTGCTTCTAGGCTGGCTTGCCATGTGGTTTGCCACGCAATTTGCATCCCATTGGTATTTTACCATTTTTGGGCCAGCTGAAGATAAGATGCACTATTTTTCTGACACTGTTAAACTGATTCCCTCAACCCATACTTATATCCCGGATTTATACCATATTGTACTGCATCTGTTGATCCTTGTTTCGGCATTCAGCGTCAGGGCATACTTGATGAATAACGTCCGCCGTCCCCATCAGTGATTAAAACGAAGATAAAAGTGAATCAAGCCATTGGAACGAGAATGCGCCAAGCGCTTTCTCGTTTTCTTGTTATTTATGCTATAATAGAGAAGGACGCATTATTTGGGAGGTGGCCATGAATGAAATCCATCAGGGAACTGTACAAAATCGGACGCGGTCCTTCCAGCTCGCACACCATGGGGCCTGAAAAAGCGTGTCAGCTATTTAAAAAACGTTTTCCAAATGCCCATTATGAAGTGGACCTTTATGGCTCGCTAAGCTTGACAGGAAAAGGCCATCTGACAGACGTGATTATTGAACACGTCTTAAAAGATGTGAATGTGCATTTCAAAAGTGATTTTATCGATAAACATCCCAATACCATGGACTTGAAAGCCTATGACAAGGGCGAATTGCTAGCGTCCATGCGTGTATACAGTGTGGGCGGAGGCACCATAGAAATCGAAGGGGAACCCCATATTGAATCACCGGATGTCTATCCCCATCAATCCTTCGAGCAAATCAAGACGTACTGTGAAAAAGAAGGGATCAGGCTTTATGAGTATGTGGAACGGTTTGAGGATGACACGATTTATGATTTCTTGAAAACCGTTTGGGATACGATGCTTAACTCAATTGAGAACGGTCTTAATACCGAGGGAACACTGCCAGGCGCTTTGCAGGTTAGAAGAAAAGCCCATTCTCTTTTAAAGAAAACCTCGAAGAACGAGCCATCAGAAATCAGAGAGTCCAGACTTGTAAGTGCGTATGCATTTGCGATCAATGAAACGAATGCCAGCGGAGGCATCGTCGCAACGGCTCCTACATGTGGAGCCAGTGGTACGGTACCTTCGGTTTTGAAATATATGAAAGAACGCCATGGGTTCAGTGAAGTATCGGTACTAAGAGCGCTCGCTTCAGCCGCGGTAATTGGCAATGTGATTAAACATAACGCCTCTATCAGTGGGGCTGAAGCAGGATGCCAGGCAGAAGTCGGCAGTGCTTGTTCGATGGCGGCTGCAGCCCATGCAGAGCTTTTCAAGTTGTCACTCGATCAAATCGAATATGCGGCTGAAATCGCCCTTGAACATCATTTGGGTCTTACGTGTGATCCAATTGGTGGTTATGTACAAATACCTTGTATTGAAAGAAATGCGGTGGCTGCTTTAAGGGCTATTGATGCGTGTGGCCTTGCATACTTTTTAAGCGATTCAAGAAAGATATCCTTTGATTTGGTTGTGGAAACCATGTTTGAAACAGGTAAGGACATGCCTGCTAACTACCGTGAAACGAGTTGTGGTGGCTTGGCTAAGAAATACAATATATAAGTTTGAAGTGAAGGTGATAGTGTGGTTGAAAAAAATAGTTATCATGAAGTGACATTCACAGATTTGACCCATGACGCAATGGGCGTATGTAAAATCGATGGGTATCCCGTGTTTGTCAAAGATGCTTTGAAAGGCGAAAAAGCATTGATTAAAGTGGTCAAAACCAACAAGAACTTTGGATTTGGACGCTTGATAGAAATCAAAGACGTTTCTCCTTTTAGAAAACAGCCCATTTGCGATCACTTTAATGAATGTGGTGGCTGCAATATGATGCATATGAATTATGAGATGCAATTGGGGTTCAAGAAACACAGGGTCAAAGAGACACTGAGAAAGCTTGGCCACATCGAGACCGATGTGGACGATACTGTTGGAATGAACAATCCCTTTTATTATCGTAATAAAGCGATTATTCCTTTTGGTATGGAGAATGGCAAAATAGTGGCTGGGATGTATAAACCACGCTCTCATGACATTGTGGACGTACGCCGCTGTCATGTATGGCCGAAGGTGTTTTCTGATATTACCAGATTCTTGAAGAGATTCCTGGAATCACTTGATTATTCCATTTATGATGAAATCACCCATTCAGGTGTTTTCAGAGGAATCATGCTCAGAAGAAGCAAGGACAATGAGCAATTGTCGCTGACACTTATCGTCAATGGCAACAAAGTGCCTTTTCAAGATGCCATAGTTGATGCGGTCAAGGAACGCTTCCCCTGTCTCAAGAGCATCATGGCGAATTTCAACAAGGAAAAGACCAACGTAATGCTTGGTAGAAAGAGCAAGGTCCTTTTGGGTGAAGATGCAATTTATGACACATTGCTTGGCAATGAATACAGGATTTCTCACAAATCATTCTATCAGGTGAATCCGCTTCAAACAGAAGCGCTTTATACAAAAGCCATCGAAGTCGCTGATCTACAAGAGACTGACACAGTGATGGATGCATTTTGTGGAATCGGCACCATCGCACTTTCACTCGCAAACAAAGTGGATAAGGTCATCGGCCTTGAGAGTGTGAAGGCTGCTGTGGAAGACGCAAAGGAAAATGCCGTTAGAAATGCCATTGACAATGCTGAGTTTCATGCAGGTAAAGTGGAGGACATTATTGGCAAGTTCAAGCGTGAATCAGTAGATGTTCTTTTCATAGATCCCCCCAGAAAGGGCTGCAAGCGAGAATTCCTTGATGCCGTTTTGGCGATGGGGATTAAGAAAATTGTCTACATTTCATGCAATGTAAGTACGCTTGCAAGGGATCTCAATATACTTGTCAGCGATGGCTACATCATTAAAAGCGTAACCCCCTTTGACATGTTCCCACAAACCAGCCACATCGAATCTGTGACCATGCTTGAGAAAAGTGCTTAAGACACCAAACCTCGGATGAGTCCGGGGTTTTTATAACTTGGGAGGCGTATCATGAATCAAAAAAAACGCATGCTTTCAGGAAAGCTTTATAAAGTTGAAGGAAAAGAACTTTACGAAGCACATAAAAAGGCCAAGGACTTACTGGATGATTTCAACAGTCTTAGATATGAAGCCTGGCACAAACACAAATACATCCTTGATGAGTTGCTTGGGGGGTATGGAGAGCGCAACATGATTGTGCCTCCGTTTCGCTGTGACTATGGAGAAAACATCTATATCGGGAACGATTTCTTTGCGAATTATGACTGCATCATGTTGGATGTCAACACCATAAGTATCGGCGATCGTGTCATGTTTGGTCCTAGAGTCTCGTTGTTAACCGCTGCCCATCCAATCGACAAGGTCATCCGTGCAGAACTTCTGGAGTATGGTCTTGCCATCACCATCGGTGATGATGCCTGGCTTGGAGGGAACGTGACTGTTAATCCGGGTGTCATGATCGGTGAAGGCTCGATTATCGGTTCGGGTTCGGTTGTGACAAAATCCATTCCTCCGAACGTCATCGCTGCAGGCAACCCATGTAAAATCATTCGTGAAATCACAGATAAGGACAAGGCTTACTGGCAAAAACTGAAAGCAGAATACTTGGCAGCATCTGAATAAACGTTTTTTATAAATATTGTAATCATTGGCTGTTAAAGGTATAATATAAGTGCATCTAAAACTATTTAATAGGGGAAGGACGTGTCATTATGAACACCATTACGTATCAAGGATTGAGAAAATTCAATCTTGTCATGGGAGGCCTGCATTTCTTGCAGGGTCTGCTTATGCTTGTGCTCTCACTTACCTGGTCTAAAATCATTGATTTCAAGCCTCAGATTTTCACCAATTTTCTAACCTACGATGAAACCATTGGTGCCCTTGTCAACGAATCGAATAAGGTTTTTGATTTGCCGTTTGGCATACTGGTTTCAGTCTTTTTGTTTTTGAGTGCATTGGCCCATTTCATCATTGCCGTGCCCAAGAAGACGAACGAAATCTATGTCAAGGATCTTGAAAAAGGCATCAACCGTTTCCGTTGGTATGAATACGCGCTCTCATCTTCACTCATGCTTGTACTTATCGCCGCATTGTTTGGAGTGAATGATCTTGGGGCTTTGATTCTCATCTTTGGATTGAACGCCACCATGAACCTTTTCGGATTATTGATGGAGAAAATGAACAGTGGAACCAACAAGGAAAATGTAGACTGGACCTCGTTTGTTTATGGGAGCATAGCAGGGATTATTCCCTGGATTGTGATTGTACTTTACGCCTTTGGCAATAGCGATCCCAGTGAAGTGCCCGGGTTTGTTTATGGCATTGTCGTAAGTTATTTCGTATTCTTCAATCTATTTCCAATCAATATGATACTTCAGTATTTGAAGGTCGGAAAATGGAAAAATTATCTCTATGGAGAAAGAGCCTACATTGTTTTGAGTTTGTTGGCGAAAACCGTATTGGCTTGGTTTGTACTCTTTGGAGTCATGCAACCTTCATAAACCTTGAAAGCTTTGCGAGACCGTTCGCAAAGCTTTTTTTCATTGAAGATAAAATTGTAAGAAACCACGTCATATGGTACAATTAACTATCGATTAGGAAGAGGAAAAACCATGAAAAAAAAGCTATTCAAAATCACTTATATTGTTTTGGGGATACCCTTGGTTGCCTTTGTGTTTTTATTGTTTTTTTTAACAGTGACTGAATACCGACCCGATGAAGTTGAGACCCTTGAAATAGACGGTGAAGCCTCTTTTGACTTAGCACTTGATGATACGCTCAATCTAATGACTTTCAATATTGGATATGCATCATTGGGTGAAGATGAAGACTTTGTGATGGACGGTGGAAAGAGAGGCCGTCCAGAATCGAAAGATGTGGTACTTGAGTACCTACAAGGGATTGAAAATCTTCTTGATACCCACGAAAGTGATGTCTATTTTCTTCAGGAAGTGGATGAACCCTCCAGGAGAAGTTATGATATCAACCAGGTTGAATCGATGCATGAAACCGTGGGGAAAACCACGTATCAAAGCACGTTTGCATATAACTTCAAGGCCTCACTTGTGCCATTTCCCGTTTCTTTTAGTGATTATATCGGACAAGTTGCGAGTGGCATGCAGACCTTGTCGCGCTATGAAATGGACACCAGTAAGCGCATGCAGTTTCCAGGAGAATTTTCCTGGCCGCTTAGAACCGCAAATTTAAAACGTGCGATGGTGGTCACGCGCTTACCAATTGTTGACAGTGACAAGACGCTAGTGCTTATCAATTTGCATATGAGTGCTTATGACGATGGGTCCATGCGTGAACAGGAGATGGCATTGTTCAAGGACGTGCTCCATGAGGAAAGAGAGAAAGGCAATTACGTCATTGCAGGTGGCGATTTCAATCAGACATTCCCAGAAGCACAAGGCGTTTATCCTGTCATCGACGATGAATACTTTACGGCACCGCAAATGGAGAGCGGTGTGCTTGGGGAAGGGTTTGAATTTGCAGTCGATACCACCCATCCGACCAGCCGTCTTCTCAACACACCTTATGACATAGACAGTGATTTGACACAGTACTATATAATTGATGGTTTTGTGGTCAGTGACAATGTCAAGGTTCTTCATGTAGAAACCATTGACCAGGCATTCAAATACAGTGATCACAACCCTGTAATTTTGGAAGCAGAACTAATAAATGATTAAAATCGTAGTAGAAAAAAGAAAGTGTGAGGTGCATTATGGAAAGTCCATTGGAACTGAACCAGGAAGTACTTATTACCATTAAAAAGATTGGTATCAACGGAGAAGGCATTGGGTATTATAAAAGACAAGCCGTATTCGTGGAGGGGGCCATTCCTCCTGAGGAAGTCGTCATCAACATTACCGATATCAAAGACAGACATGCAGTCGGTGAAATCGTTCGCGTGAAGAAGAAGGCCTATTACCGTACGAGACCGTTTTGTAAACATTATGACGTATGTGGAGGCTGCCAGCTTCAACACGTCGCATATGAGGAACAACAGCGCCTGAAGGAGGATTTGCTTCGACAGTCCTTTGAAAGGTATACCAAACTCGATATGGGGTCTGTGGATTTCCACCCATTCAATCCTATTGTCCGTCCCAAGCGTTACCGTCAAAAGGCGCAAATGCCTGTGAGGAATACGAAGGACGGCCTTAAAACAGGGCTTTACAGACGCAATAGCCATAAACTTGTTGATGTGCTTGATTGTCCTGTTCAAGATGAACGCATCAACAGAGTCAACCAGGAAGTCTTGAAAATCTGTGACAAACACGAACTTTATGCATTTGATCCCGCAAAAATGCGTGGCTTGTTACGCTATATTGTCACAAGACGCAGTGAAGCCACCGGTGAAATCCAGGTAACACTGGTCATTACAATCTTCAACAAGGCGCTGAAAAGTGCCGCAAAAGACATAATGGCTTTGGAAAACGTGGTGAGCGTCGCTATTTCCAAAAACCATGATGCCAAAAGCCCGCATATCTTTGGGGATACGTATGAAATACTTGAAGGCAAGGAGTCTATCCCTGAAAAAATGGGAGACATTACCTACTGGCTGAATCCCAAAGCGTTTTTCCAGCTCAATCCTACAGAAGCCCAATCCATGTATGAATATGTGAGGACGCTATTTGATTTTTCCAAGGAAAAAACGATGGTCGATCTGTATACTGGAAGTGGCGGCATGGCGCTTTATTTTGCGAAGGACTTCAACCATGTCACAGGCATTGATGTGTCAAGCGATTCTATTCTCAGTGCCACAAGAAACCGCGATTATAATAAGCTGGGCAATGCGGATTTTCATGAAGGCGATGCCCACAACGTACTCAAAAAACTCAATGGAGAAGGCAAGACTTATGATGTAGCGGTCTTTGATCCTTCAAGAACAGGGCTGTCATCTTCCTTGATTCGTCATTTGTTGAAAAACCCTATAAAAAAACTGATTTATGTTTCTTGCAACCCTTCAACTCTCGCAAAGGACATCAATCAATTGAGTCAGAAATACAGACTCGTCAGTACCAAGCCGTTTGACATGTTCCCGAATACCAGCCATGTCGAGAGTGTCAATCTGCTCGAATTGAAACGTTAATTCAATAACCTTGGAGGGAATCATGGATTATACCAAGTTTGAGAAGGCTACACTGATTCAGATGCTTGAGAATCAGGAAATGCTCAATCGTCAATTGTTAAAAGAGTCTGAAGAGGAAGCCACACTTGATTTTGCCTGGGCTGGAAATCTCGGTAAGTGGTATTGGCACATTCCTACCAATGCGCTTACGTTCAATCCCAAAAAACTCACGACGCTTGGTTATGACAAAACGGATATTCCTGAACATCCGACTTATCAGCTCTTTACAGACAAATTGCATCCTGATGACCATGACACTGTCATGGAAGCCATGCGTGAGCATTTGCGTGGAGACGTGTCTGTTTATGAGACGGTCTACCGCATTCAAACCAAGTCAGGGGATTATAAATGGTACCATGACCGTGGTAAGATCACAGAGTATTCAAAGAGTGGGAAACCGCTATTTTTGGCGGGAATCGTGTTTGATATTACCAAACAAAGAGAGATGGAAGAAGAATTGAAAAGAAAGAACCGTCTTCTGAGTGAAATGAACAGAAAAGATGGGCTTACAGGCATTCTCAACCATGAACACCTGATCAAGGGACTTGAAGATTTCATTAAGCCGCATAGTAAGCAAGGCTTGCCGATTTCGATTGTTATTTTTGATCTTGATGATTTCAAGAACACCAATGACCAACTCGGGCATGTAGAGGGCGACAGAAGGCTTCAGGCTGTAGCGGGCATTCTAAATGCAAACAGCCGTGAATCCGATATTGTCGGACGTTATGGGGGCGAAGAATTCATGATGATCTTTCCCAATACGGATTATGACAATGCCTTCAGGGTAGCATCCAGAGTCAAAGATCAGCTGGAAGCAAGATTCAAAAGCGAGGACGTACCATTGACACTCAGTGGAGGCGTTTATCAATATCAAGGAGAGACTGTGAATCAAGCCATTCACAAAGCGGATATGAAATTATATGAAGCCAAGAAGAAGGGGAAAAACCAAATTGCCTAAACTTCTCAAATGGCCCCTCAGGTGGATGATTATCTCTTTTCTTATGGCTTTGAACGTGGGGGTGGCTTTTTACATTGCCCTGGCCTTAAATCCTTTCAGTGCTTTCTCGGTATTGATTATGATGCCGGTAGTCTGGTTGTTCTCATTCGGGTCTCTCAAGATGCGTCTATTGAATGCGTTACCGTTTATCGCTTTGTCAGTCGTGCTTTTCTCTGGCTTTAGCTATGGGCGCTGGGATGCCGCTCTATGGGTATTTATGGTTGTACCCTACATAGGACTTGTTTTAAAACCAAAAAGACATCCGCTTAAATATGCCATGATTCTGATCTCCACTGCAATCATACTTTTGGACGTTTCAGGAGTGCGAGATATCACGGTTTTCACCAGGTTGGGGTTTACACTTGTTATCTATGGTGTATTCTTGCCACCGATTATTTTAAGCAAACTAAAAAATCTAATGCGTAAAGTCAAAGGACTTCATTAACGGACTCGAGGGATACCATGGGCACACTTATCAATGTAGGTGCGATTATTGTCGCAACCCTTATCGGCATCCTTTTCAAAAAAGGCTTGCCGGAACGTTTTCAAAAAACCATCATGACCACCCTAGGCCTTGCCTTGATTGTAGTGTCACTAGGATGGTTTCTTGCGGATTTTCTTGTGGTTGAGGATGGAGATATTTCGACCAGGTATGACTTGCTCATCATGGTTTCACTGATATTGGGGACATTGATCGGTGAAGTCATCGATATTGATGGGTGGCTTAACAGAACCGCTTATAATATTGAGAGAAAATACAATCTTCCCCCACTTGCGAAAGGTTTCATTTCAGCCACACTCATTTTCTGTGTTGGGGCTCTGGCCATAATGGGGGCCATCAGGGATGGCCTTTATGGCGATAGCACGCTTCTCATTTTCAAGAGTGCACTCGATTTCATTACGGCTATGATGCTTGCGAGCGTATTTGGGATCGGCGTCATATTCTCAGCTGTCAGTGTCTTTGTCTATCAGGGTGGCATCACGCTTTTGGCGATGATGAGTGGTGAGTTTCTTACCGATTCGATGATTGTCTCGATGACGCTTGTTGGGAATATGATACTGGTGGGTATGGGACTCAACTTCATGGAAATCAAGCATATCAAGGTTGCGAACATGCTTCCGGCCCTTTTTCTTCCAATCCTTTATTTCTTCATCATCGGTTTATTCTAAGAAGCTTTCGGGCTTCTTTTTTTGTATATAAATAGGCAATAATCTATAGGAGTGCTATCATTGACCTGAATTGAAAAGGGTGATGATATGAAACTTCTGATTGTGGAAGACAATCTTAAAATCAATCGTTTGATAACCATGTATGCCGTGCAGGACAACCATGAAGTCAAAAGTGTCTATTCCGCTGAAGATGC
>JAGYML010000020.1 GCA_018400615.1 bacterium
TGCGCAAGGAAAGTGAAACAGGGCTTTCTGAGGAAAGAAGAAAAGCCATTAAATACGAGCTATATGATGTTTTGCACTATGTGAACCACATTGCGAACATCTATGACATAGACTTGGAAGAGGCCATTATTGAAAAAGATCACATCAATGAAGGCCGTTATAACGATAGGAGGAAAAACCATGATTGAAATCAGATTACCCGATGGAAATACCAAGGCATTTGAAAAAGGCACAACCCCTGAAGGTATTGCCGGCGCACTTGCACCTGCATTGAAAAAGAAAACCGTGGCGGCGTATGTAAATGGGAATCTCTATGATCTCAACCGTCCGATTAACGATGATGCGTCCATTGAACTCATTACAAAGGATCGTGAAGAGGCATTGGAAATCCTTAATCACTCAGCAGCTCACTTACTTGCACAAGCCGTTAAAAGACTCTACCCTGACGCCACTTTCGGGGTCGGTCCAGCCATCAAGGACGGATTTTACTACGATATTGCCACTAAGGAAACCATCAAGGAAGAAGACCTTCCCACCATTGAGAAGGAAATGCGTAAAATAGTCCAGGAACAAGATCAGATGGAACGCAGAGTCGTAGACAAAGCTGAAGCCCTAAAAGAATTTTCTGGAGATCCTTACAAAGTTGAAATGATCAAGGAAATGGATGATGATGAAGTCATCACCATTTACAAACAAGGTGAATTCAAGGATTTGTGTCGCGGGGGCCATGTAGGCAATACCAAACACATCAAGCACTTCAAGCTGCTCAGTGTTGCAGGGGCTTATTGGCGTGGAGACTCCGACAGAGACATGCTTCAGCGAATCTATGGAACCGCATGGTTCACTAAGGATGATCTGAACAAGTACCTTGAAATTCTCAAGGAACGCAAAGAGAGAGACCACCGTAAACTCGGCAAGGAACTGGAAATCTTCATGCTCGACAACAAGGCAGGTCAAGGCCTTCCAATCTGGCTTCCAAACGGTTACGCCGTTAGGAAGACACTTGAAGATTATGTATACAAACTGGAAAGAAAACATGGCTATCTCCATATACAGACTCCGGTTCTTGGAACCAAGGAACTCTATGAAACCAGTGGCCACTGGGACCATTACCGTGATGGCATGTTCCCACCGATGGAGTATGAAGACCAGACATATGTCCTTAGGCCAATGAGCTGTCCCCATCACATGATTGTATATAACCGCAAACTGAGAAGTTATAGAGACCTGCCAATACGCTACGCTGAAATTGTAACCCAACACCGTCATGAAGCATCCGGTGCACTGAGTGGACTGGAGCGCGTACGTCAGATGACACTAACCGATTCACACATCTTTGCACGCCGTGACCAGATTAAAAGTGAAGTGCTCTCTGCTTACAACCTCATTCAACAAGCCATTAGTGATTTAGGGCTCACCATCGACTACATCGAGCTTGCCTTACGCGATGAAGCCAAAGGCAAATTCCACCCTGATGATGTGCTTTGGGATGAGGCGGAAGCTTTGCTCAAGGAGCTTTTGGACGAAGAAAAAATCGACTACAAGGTCATGAAAGGTGAAGCCGCCTTCTACGGACCTAAAATCGATGTACAGGTAAGAACCGCCATGGATCGGGTCATCACCATGAGCACGGTCCAGCTTGATTTCTTGTTGCCTGAGCGCTTTGATCTGACATACATTGGAAAAGACGGGGAGAAGCACCGCCCGGTCGTAATTCACAGAGGTCTTATCTCTACATGGGAACGCCTCATGAGCATCCTTTTAGAACAATACAAGGGGGCTTTCCCGACTTGGCTTGCGCCTGAACAAGTCAGAGCAATTCCCGTTAATCTTGAAGCCCATGGACCCTACGCAGAATCCATCAATAACCGTTTGATTGACGAAGACTTGAGAAGCACGACTGATTTCCGTGAAGAAAAACTTGGCTACAAGATTCGTGAAGCCCAAACCAAGAAAATTCCTTATTCACTCGTAATTGGAGACAATGAAGTTGAAAACAACTCTGTGACCTACCGTAAATATGGTGAAAAGGAACAAAATACAGTACCGCTTGAAGACTTCATTTCCATGATTAAAAAAGAAGTCAAAGACCGTAAATAAACAAATAGCCCCTGCCGGATTAAAATTATCTGACAGGGGCTTTCTTTATTTTTTGGTTTTCAATTTGGTTGGTAATTCCTCATCAGGATCAATGAAAAGCGTTTTTTGTCCACTGTAGCGAACTTCGTTTGCGGGGCGTCCAGGGATTTTTTTTACGTGTCGCACTTCGGTATAATCCACAGGGACACTTGAAGAATAGCGCATCTTGGAATAGAGGGCTGCCAGGTTAGCGGCAGTTCGAAGGGTGGTTTCTCCGATTTTATCAAGGGTGGTTTTCGCGATGACGTGTGACCCTGGTGCGTCTTTCGTATGGAACCATACATCGTTGTGCTTGGCCACATTATGAGTGAGATTCGCGTTTTGCAAGTTGTTTTTGCCTACGAGTATTTCCACACCCGTCTCATCAATGAATTTGAGATGTTTGGCCTTTTTGGAAAGTTTTTTCTGATCGGTTTTGGAGGACGGCTTCATATAGCCCTTCTCTACAAGTTCATCTCGAATTTCGTATAAATCGCTCAATTCAGCGTATTCAAGCTGACTTTCGAGTTCCTGGAAATAAGCTTTTTCTCGCTTGACCCTTCGAATGGCTTTCTTGAGATGGGGAATGGAGCGTTTTCTTTTTTTGTAGCGTTTGAAGAAAGCGTTGGAGTTTTCAATGGGTGTTTTTTTGGAATCTAAATCAATCGTGGTGTGTTCGTTGGTATAATAGTTGAGACAGGTAAGGGAAGTATCCCCCTCGTTTATCTGGTGTTGATAAGTGAGTACGAGTTCTCCCTTGATGCGGTCTTCATCTATGTTTTCGGTTTTTCTCAAGTCTTTTTGAAGGGCTTCAAGCTTGGCGTTTTTCTTGTCAAGTTCCCGTTTGATGAATTTGGCAAGATGCTTCTCGTGTTGGTTTTTCTTGTGTTTTTTGCCTTTAATCTGTGCGGCTTGATCAAGCATGTGTGACAAAGAATCAAAATGCAAGGTTTCACCGTCTTTGTGCGTGATGTCATAAAACGCGTAGACGGTTTTCTTACCTATTTTGATAACCGGATCGTAGCTGGCCATCAAGGTTTTCATTGTTTCGAAGACGGACGTTCGATTGGTCTCTTGTCTATAAAGAACTTCCTGTGCAAACAAAGGAGAGATGCCTTGAATGGAATTGAGAAAATCTTTCGTGCTTTCCATGGGCTTGGTATCCAATACGGTTTTCAAGGCTTCTTCATCCCTGGGGTTGATCCTTGTATCTTCTGGGAATTCATAGATTGCTCCGGGCGCTACGGTCCTTGTGGTTTCAAAAGGACTGACATGATTGAGTGAATCAAGGATGGAATAATCTTCTTTCGTGACAATGATATTCGTATCTTTTCCGAGAATCTCAAAAATCAAATGTTTTTTTGTTCTCGCTTTTCTCTCATCCACTGTCAAAACAGCTATGTCGATCACCCGATCGTTTTGATGCTGGTTGAAGCTTTCAATGGTGCCGCCTTCGAGGTGTTTGCGCAGGAACATGCAAAACATCGGAGGGTCCATCGGTTTGTCGTATGTATCGTAAGTCAGGCTGATTCGTGCATCCTGTCTGGAGGCATTCAGCATTAATTGATGTTTCTGTCTTGTTTTCACACTGAAAAGCAGCTCGAATGTGGAGAGCTGATATATTTTTTGTATGCGGCCATGTTTCAGGGCTTTGTTTAAATCGTCTGTAACCTTGTGTAGCATTAGTCCATCGAAACTCATAGGTATCACCGAGCGTATTATAACACGCCTTTAAAGGTTTGAGTAAAAAGAGATGATTAAAAAAATTCATTAAATTAACGGGTTTCCCTTGATACTGACAAAAAAATCTTTATAATAGATAGGGACTTAAGAAAAAATATGTCTAGTTACTTACAATTAACTGACATTAATGTTATTATATACAATAATGGCAAAGAGATTAGGAGGGCCGTCAATGAAGCTGAACGAACGCGGTTTATTGATAGTGTTAAGTGGTCCCTCTGGTGTAGGGAAGGGAACAGTAAGAAAAGCCCTCTTTGACATGGAAGGCCACGATCTTGTGTATTCGATTTCCATGACAACAAGACCTCCACGCGGTGATGAAGTTGACGGTGAGGACTATTACTTTGTATCAAAAGAGGAATTTGAACGACGCATTCGAGAAGACGGCTTCTTGGAATGGGCAGAGTTCGTTGGCAATTATTATGGGACACCAAAGGACAAGGTAGAAGCACAGCTGAAACAAGGTAAGGAAGTCGTACTTGAAATTGAAGTTCAAGGTGCCCTTCAAGTAAGAGAAAAAACCAATGATGGCGTATTCGTATTCATTGCACCTCCGTCTAAAGAAGCGCTTTACAGAAGACTTTTAAGACGCGGGACTGAATCAAATGAAACGATTCAAAAGAGAATGGACAAAGCCGAAAGAGAATTTCCAATTGCCCATAAATACGACTATATCGTAGTCAATGATGAAGTTACAAACGCAGCCGACAGAGTCCTAGCCATTATCCGTGCAGAGCATGCCAAGACAGAACGCTCCATTCACAAATATAAAGAACTTTTGGGAGTTGATTTTAGTGAGTAATAAAAGAACGAATGATGAAGGTCTGAGATATCCGTCCATGGATCATTTGCTTAAGCAAATCGATTCAAAGTATAAGCTGGCGTATACAGCAGCCTTGAGATCGAAAAAACTCAAGGAAACCTACAATGCAGAAGATGACACCTATGAAACCACCATTGATTACAAATCTTCAAAACCTGTAGGCATCGCTCTTGAAGAAATTCAAGAAGGTAAGATTGACATCGATTTTGACAAGTAATATTCGAGGCAAGCGATTTATCGCTTGCTTTTTTTATGCAAAGCCCTCACTGTGAGCGTTTGTATTTGAAACCACCATAGGCATGTTATAATGAAATTGAGTCATCCCATTACTTATAAGGAGGCCAACTGCTATGAGGTTTTTAGGACTTGGAAAAAACAGAACGCCTGAATATTACGATGAAGTAAAGAAAAAGGAACTTGACCAGAAGTACAGTTCAGGCAGAAACCGTTATATTTCATGGAAATTCGTAGGCATATTCGTGGCTGTAGTAGCCATCGTTTTGATTATCATTCTCGCACTTTAAATTTCTTTGGCACGCCTGATTTTCAATAGGATATAGTGATGAATTGGTGCTCAGCAAAAGACTTTTAAATTTTTCATGTCTATCATGAAATGGAGGTTTTGTGTATGATGCATAATCCTGATTCACAAAAGAATGTCGAGCAGTTTAATACAATCGAAAAAGACAAGCTCGAACAAAGATACGCTTCAAGTGCCAATCGACGACTTCCCTGGAAATATGTAGGGATAATTGTCGGAGTGGTTGCACTGGTAATCATTACAATTATTCTAATATAAGCACTGGAAAGGGCTAAAGCATATGGGCTTTTTCAACGGAAGCAACGCACACTTCTACCCTAATAAAGGGTTTGAATATTACAATGATGTTAAAAGGAAAGAACTTGAGGAAAATTACAGTAACATACAAAATATTAGCTGGTATCATGTAGTTTTGGAAGTTAGCGCTGTGGCGCTATTCATACTTTTCTTCATGATATTTGGTTGACATAAGGCCTTTACGGGCCTTTTTTGTTATAATGGGTTGAACACACATAAATGATTTTAATCGAATTGGGGATATATATGAAAAAAACATGGGGTATGATGGGGATAATGGTATTGATCATTGCAGTTATAGGGGCGGTGATTGGTATGAACCGTTCTTCACAGACTGTATATACAAATAATGATGGCATCTCGATGATTTCAAGAACGCAAGACAAGGATTTTCAAATTCACACTGAGAATGGATTTGAGAATAGTTTTTTAAAAGGTGTGAACATGGGCGCTACTATCCCAGGAACATTCCCGGGTGAGCTTGCGATTTCCAAAGATACGTATCTTCGATGGTTTGAACAGATTGACGCGATGAACGCTGATGTTATAAGAGTTTATACCACGATGATGCCACAGTTTTATGAGGCACTTCATGAATACAATCAAAAAGTCGATAAGCCTTTGTACCTGATGCAAGGTGTTTGGGTTAATGAGAACGATGTGCGGGAACTTCAGGATGCTTTTGGGGATGATAGGCGTCTATTTAACGATTTTTTAAAGGATGCAAAAGATCTTGTAGATATTATTCATGGGAATGCCACGTTGGAAGAACAACCAGGGTTTGCGCATGGAACTTATACAAAAGATGTTTCAAAGTATGTTGTCGGATGGATTCTAGGCATTGAATGGAGTCCTGATTTCGTATTGGGAACGGATGAAGCAAATCAGGCTATGACTTCTTACAAGGGCACTTATGTGAAAACAGCGGACAAAGCTACCGCTTTTGAAATATTTCTTAGTGAAATCGGTGACAAGGTTGTTGAATATGAAGTTGATACCTATGCATTCATGAGACCCCTTAGTTTTGTCAATTGGCCAACAACTGACCATCTTTCACATCCAAATGAACCAGACAACAAAGAGGATCTGGTTTCGCTCAATATGAATCACATTGTTAAAACAGAGTCTTTTGAGGCAGGCTTTTTTGCTTCATTTCATATTTATCCTTACTATCCTGAGTTTATGAATTACAGTTTGGAATACAGTGACCATCTGGACCATCGTGGAGAGAGGAATTCATACCATGGGTATCTTGAAGATCTCATAAGTAAACTGGACATACCGGTGATTGTTGCAGAATTCGGTGTGCCCTCTTCAAGAGGAATGACACATCAATCTCCTGTCAATGGGTTTAATCAGGGGTTTGTCAGTGAAACAGAACAAGGCCATATGAATGCGCATATGCTTGAAGATATTCATGAAACCGGGTATGCAGGTGCGCTTGTGTTCAATTGGCAGGATGAATGGTTTAAAAGAACGTGGAATACCATGGATTTTGATTTACCACACCGAAGGCCTTTTTGGTCAAATATACAGACGAATGAACAACACTTTGGTTTGTTGGCGTTTGACCCTGGCGATACTGCCAGGTCACACTATGTTGATGGGCGTATTGAAGACTGGGCAAATGAAAGCCCAATACTGGACAACGAAGAACTGAAACTTTATACAGCCTTTGATGAACGCTATCTTTATATACATATAAATATGAAGCATGAATCACTTGAAAACAATCGAATTTTGATTCCAATTCAAACAAAGCAGAATCAAGGCAATACCCATTTGAATGATACAGCCATCACCTTCTCTGAATCGGCAGATTTTCTTGTAGATATAAAGGGTTCAGCCTATGGTGAAATCTTTGTAGATGCGTATTATGATAAGTTTTATTACATGTATCATGAAACCTTGGGCATGTTGGAGACGATTCCACAATATAGAGAAAAGAATTCCGGTAAATTCAATTCAATATTTCAAGCGCTATCGTCGGAACTCTATTTGCCTGAAGAAGATAGAACCATACCTTTTTCAAAACATAATACGGGTCGATTGTTACATGGTAATGCCAATCCTGAAGATGAAGCATACCATTCTTTGAATGATTATTATATTAATGAGGGTATTTTGGAGCTTAAAATTCCATGGCTACTCTTGAATGTATCTGATCCCTCAACAAAAATGCAGCTGAGCGACTTCTATGAACATGAAGGCCTTGTTTCAGAACCTATGGATTCATTGTATATAGGAGCCTCCATTGTTAATGATGACGCTGTATCAAATCTGATAAATATGGAATCAGTCACTTGGGAAACCTGGCATTTACCAACCTATCATGAGAGACTCAAACCCTCTTATTATGTTATGAAAGACGCATTTGAAAACTATGATTGAAAACTGTTTACGGGCTGTATCACAACCCTTAAAATTTAAAATATCATCAAAATATTAATTCACAACACCATCAATATTTTGCAGCACGCTTAACTTTTTAAAGGCCATAGTATGTAAAGCACAGTTGACATTTTACGCATATGCCTTACAATGATGTTAAGTATACTTAACAATGAGGTGTAATCCATGCATAAATTTCTAGTATCGCTTTTGTTTCAGTCTTTATTGATTCTCGTACTTGTTCTTTTTGTTTTTCAGATGACGACGGATATCGATGAAACAGGCTTTACACTGATGATTCCGTATGTTCCGACCATTTTACTTGTTTTGCTAGGACTTGCGAATTTCTTTACCTTTAAAAAAATTGGGGTTCCTACCAATCACCTCCCGAATATCGCAAGGAGCAATGATGAACGTGAACAGTCCATCATGAACGAAACCAGTCTTAAGGTTTTTCACGGCTTTTTGCCACTGATTACTCTTGTAGGCCTTATCGTCATTATTGCAGGATTTATTTTTTATTCTGATACGTTTTCAGTGATAGGCATCCAGGGTTTGATTCGTTTGATTGGTATGACACTTGTTTTGATGCTTGCGCTGCCTGGGTTCATACAGACTGTTCTAACTATTTCAAGAATTAACAAAATGTCATGATGCGCATTGATAACACCCTCAAGTCTTTGAGACAGTCGAGACATCTGACGCAAGCAGATTTGGCAAAGGCTTTGAACGTTTCCAGGCAAACCGTCATCGCACTTGAAAAAGGCGGGTACGAACCTTCGCTCAAACTTGCTTTTTTAATCGCCCGCTTTTTTAATAAAAGAATCGAAGATATCTTTGATATGGAAGTGACCAGTGACTAATTTGTTGCTTAGAAAGGGATGCTTATGCGCCTAGTACATGGAATCAAGGATCTGATCAGAAACTATCACACCATCATGCCAACGTATCTCATGGCAACATTTTTATTATTGGTCATATCCAACGCGTTTCCTGTGTTAGGAACCATTGTGTTTCTTCCGATGACCATAGGCATTGCGTTTGTGATGATCAGAGCCATCAGTAGCAAACAGTTTAAAAAGAAACGTATTGTGACGCTTGGATTCAGACATGGATACTATATGAAAAATGTCTACTATCTTTTGCTAAAACAACTGGCCTTTTACCTTCCAATCCTGGCTGGAGGAGTAGTTTCTGGCTTGTTTCTTGGCTTGTATGGGAATTTTGAAACAAGCATCGGTGTCACCATTTTCAATCTCGTTTTATTTTCAATCCCCTCAGCACTTATTGCGCTCATGTTTGCGATGGTCCCATATTTACTGGCAGATCCAAAGTTCAATCAAAGAAATCACAATCCACTAAAAGTCAGTGCTCGCATCATGAAGGGGCATTACTTGCGCCTTATCCTCATTAGACTTTTCTTCTTGCCGTGGCTCGCATTAAATGTTTCAAGTATTGCGGTCGTGTTTTCTTCGTTTTATACAAGCCTCTTCAACATGGAAACACCGGCAGAAGGCTTTTTGACGTCCTCACTTTTACTTATTCCGCTTATGTATCTTCTGTTTTTGCCTTGGTACCGTATGATGCATGCAGAGCTTTATGTAACATTGCGTGATAAAGTCAAGGGCTATCAATAACCCTTGTCAATCTTTTTAACGGGCATTGATTTTTAAAACCGGAAGGATGATACTGTGTCTGCAAACATCATTGGGTTTACTATTTTACTTATGGGTGTAGGACTCATTGCCGGGAAAGTCATACGACTTAAATTCAGTATTTTTTCCAAATTCTTTTTTCCAAGCAGCATTATTGGGGGCATCCTTTTTCTAATGCTTGGGCCTGAAATGCTGGGAAGAATCATCAGCAGGGAACACGGGGTATTCACAGGAGACGTCCTGGAAGTGATGGCCAGTGTACCGGGATTGCTGATTTCTTTTATTTTTGCGGCGCTTTTCCTTGGTAAGAAGATCCCGCCTATTAAATCCATTTGGATGATGGCGGGCCCTCAGGTATCCTTTGGACAAACACTTGCCTGGGGACAGTATGTTGTAGGGATATTGGTCACTGCACTCGTATTGGTTCCCTTTTTTGATGCCTCTCCGATGGCAGGGGCCCTCATTGAAATAGGGTTTGAAGGAGGGCACGGTACGGCTGCAGGGCTTGCGGGGACCTTCAGTGAACTCGGATATGAAGAAGGTGCGGACTTGGCCATAGGCCTCGCTACAGTCGGTGTCATTGGGGGTGTGCTCATTGGTGTCATACTCATCAACTGGGCCGTGAGAAAACAGAAAACAGCGTATTTAAGAGATACAAGCTCAATGGATGAAAAAGATCTTCGAGGAGTCATCGAACCTGAGAACCGGACTTCAAGAGGCCTGATTACCGTCAAGTCTCAGTCAATCGAGCCACTGGCATTGCATGTCGGCCTCATCGGTATCGCTGTGCTTATTGGAAAACTTATGCTTGAGGGTCTTGTTTGGGTGGAAAATGTGACTTGGGCCTCAAACGGTGGAACGGTAATCATGGGGTATTTGCCTCTGTTTCCAATGGCCATGATTGGAGGCGTCATTTTACAGAAACTCCTCGATAGGTTTGATACCTACAAACTCGTAGACAGAGATATGGTCAAAGGCCTTCAAGGACTTGCGCTTGATTTTTTGATATTAAGCGCCATTGCCACATTGTCACTCGGTGTGATTGGTGAAAATATTGTGGTATTTTCCGTATTGGCCGTTGTAGGCATAGCCTGGAACCTCTTTGCCTTCATGGTGCTTGCTAGACGTATGATTCCAAAGAACTGGTTTGAAAGAGGCATTGGTGATTTTGGCCAATCGATGGGCATGACTGCCGCAGGGTTAATGCTTATCAGAATTGTCGATGGTAAGAATGAAACGGGGGCCATGGAAGCATTCGGTTATAAACAACTTCTTTTTGAACCTTTTGTGGGAGGCGGCATCATGACGGCGGTAAGCGTCCCCCTCATATTCAATTTTGGACTGTGGGCGGTATTCATTTTCGTTTTTGCGATGATGGTGATATGGTTGCTTGTAGGCCTGCTTTATTTCGGCCGCAAAGATGCAAGCGAAATATCCAAAACTTCAATTGAAAATACTCCAGACTAACGCGATATGCCTATAAAAAAAACGAATTACATGGTTTGTAATTCGTCTTTTTTAATGGATCAGACGTTTGATTCAAGTTGTCCTTGGATATTGTTGATTGCAAGTGTTTTTTGATAAGCTGGGGTATGACTGTAAAGCTCTTTTGTATAGGGGTTTCTTTTGTGTTTGATGATTGTCCGGAGCTGATAGGTCAGTACGCCTAGGTTTGCTAATAGACTTACGATGCTTAGTACGAGTTTAGGAAGCGTGTCGTGTGTGGGCACAATCGAAAACAATGACCATGTTGAATACATGGGAAAGGTCAAGGTGAACATTGCGAAAAGCGCAAGTGTTTGTGCACGGTGTTGTAGCCATGCACCCTTTCCAATAGAAAACCCCGTGATGAGTGCAATGGAAAGAAGCACAACCCCAGCATAAAAGGAACGGTCGGGAATACAGTTATAAACATATGAGATATTCCATAGGCTGTAGCTAATCATGTAAAACCAGAGTTGATCCGCCCAAATCATATCACGAGATTTCGTATTCGCAACGCGTATCATGCCCCATCCTGTAAGTGTGACAATGGTTATGATTCCTGCGATGCCATTGAATATGTTCCAAAGCCCGCCTTGTAGAAACAGTCCGTTTTCCACGACTCCGTCATAAGCATAAATCTGAAAATCACGAATGACGGCTTCAGCGATATTGATTGAAAGAATTCCGAGAGGGAAGAAAAGAAATTTTTTGTTTATCTGAAGTTTTTTGCTGTAACGAATGGCCATGAAACCGATGACGCCTGCGAGTGCGGAATAAACCTTTACCCAGGCGAACCAATTACCTGAAGTAGCGTCGTTTTGACTGGTCGTGGGCCATATGAATACTGTAAAGACTATGGGAACAAAAAGAAACATGATTATTGAAAGCAGTTTTGATTGTCTTGTAAATTCGTTTAGAGCAAACAAACATGAAAGTAACAAGGCTACTCCGAGTATGTTAATCAGAGTGTAATTTTCGTAAAAAAACATAGATAAGTACCTCTTTTTAGGGTTTGGTTTTGCAAAAATCTTTTATTATCCGCCTGTTTATTCACCAAGTGCTTTGATGGTTTTATGTGCCTTCAAGTCGACATAGAGTTCCTCTGCATAGGGGTTTCTTCTGGTTTTGACTATTTTGTATATCATATAGGCAAAGACACCAATGTTGGCCACCAGTGCCAATGCGCTTACTGTGGTATAAATTCCCTTATTGTAGGTAGATTCAACCACGAACAAACCTTCGTCTTGAAACCGTGGAAATGTTTGTGCGAACATGCACCACAGTGCAAGGGTCTGGGCACGATGCTGAAGCCAAGCCCCCTTGCCGATGGTAAACGCACAAAGTGTAGGGGCTATAAGAAGTGCGAAGCCTGCATAGAATGAATGGGTTGGCAATGCGTTGTACGTATAGGCAAAGTTCCAAAGATCATATGCGATAATCCAAAACCATAGCATGTCAGGCCAAAGCATGTCCTTGCTGTTATCTTTTTTGGTCCTTTTTCTGATGATGATGCCGAAGAAACCTGTAATGGTGATGATGTTTAATATTCCGGCTGTGGCGTTCATATAATTCCAAGAACCGCCCATCACACCAACCACTTCCCCCATAATGGGGCCAGAATGGGTGTTCCAGTAAGTCAATCCGATCTGAATATCGCGAAACACAGCTTGCAGAATGTTAATGCCCAGGATTAATGGTGGAAATAACAATACCCACTTGTAATCACGTAGTCGCCAAGTGACTTCACCTGTTTGTTTGTTTTTTCTTTCGAGATGTCGAATGAGGAAAAAGCCAATGGAACCTACTAAGGCAGAATATACTTTGGCAAGATGAAACCAGTCAGTGTAAATAATGTCTGACAGTACGGTAAGCCAGACAATAGATAAAACAAGCGGAAGTAAAACGAAAGCAATCACTGCACAAATCTTGAAACGGCGTGTCAGTTCGTTGGCAAGAAAGAGGGTTGCAACGACTGTCAGCCATATGGCAATAATGATTAAAGCCGAACCTGCATTTGGAAATACGTACATATAGCATTCTCCTTATTAGAAAAAGTAGAAAGGCATAGTTAATCTTTACTATTTAGTTTATTCAGCATGAATTCTTTGAATCATGAATTCTTTTCCTGTGATGATACTGAATTCATTTGAACCACATTTTGGGCAGATGTTGTCGTTTTGAACCAGATTGTAAGTGAACCCACAAGCCTGGCATTTGCCAATACCAGGCGTGATTTCGAGTTCAAGTTTCGTATTTTGAAGTTTGGATTCTTCAACGGCTATGGGGTAAACATCTCTTAAATACTTCGGTACAACGCCTGAGAGTTCACCCACTCCCAAAACCAGCTTATCAATTCTCTTTATATCGTGTTCGTCCATGTAGTTTTCCATCTGTTTGACAATTTGGATGACGATGCCGAGTTCATGCATCCTTATCGCTTCTTGTGAATTTGCCTTTGAATTTTCTTGCGGTAATTCTTACTTTGCGTTTAAGAGCGTGTTTGATGACCGCTTTTTTGAGATCCGGGAAATCCACCCCTGTTTCATTGCGCGTCTTTACAAGGCTGATGGCATCAAATTCACAACGTGTCGTACATGCACCACACCCTACGCACATGAACTCGTCTACGACGGAGATACCACAATTGAGGCACCGTTTTGATTCATGCTGAATTTGATCTTCTGTGAGGGTACCTGCAGTTTCATCAAAATCGTTTTTGTAGTCTTTGACTGGACGATGATACACCTTTTCTCTTGAAACATTGTCATAACTCGTGACATCCATGAGGGTCTTGTCAAGTGCCTTGTAGTCATTGCGCTTGCGTCCGTATACAAGCGATTGACCACGCTGTACGTATCGATGCAGTGAGACTGCGGCTTCTTTACCGAGTGCGATCGCATCAATGGCAAATTTAGGGCCCGTGGCAACATCTCCGCCTGCAAAAATATCAGGATCGGTGGACTGCAACGTGATTTCATCGACTTTAATGGTCTGGTTTTTATTGAGCTCAACATCGGTTCCCTTAAGCAGTGTGTCCCATTTGATGACTTGACCGATTGCGATTAAAACCTTGTCTGCTGGTAAAGTGATGGTATCGTCTTCATCAAAGATTGGGGCGAACACGCCGTCTTCATTCAAAACTTGCGTGCAACGCTTGAACTCCACGGAAGTAACTTTCCCGTTTTCCACGATAAATCTTTTAGGACCGTATCCGTTCATAAACTCAACGTTCTCTTCAAGGGCTTCGTGTATCTCGTCTTCAAGAGCAGGCATGCCTTCTCTTGATTCAAGAGAGACAAGTGTTGTAGTGTCTGATCCCATGCGTATAGATGTCCTTGCGACATCGATTGCGACGTTTCCACCACCGATGACGACGGTGGTGCCTTTATGGGGTTTCTCTTTTTTGAGGGCTACGTTTCTCAGATAGTCAACCCCTGTTTTTACGTTTGCACTGTCTTCACCTTGAAGTCGCAAGTATCGTCCACCCTGCGCACCAATGGCGATGTAAAAAGCGTTGTAGCCACCTTTTTTCATATCGGGAATGGTGATGTCCTTACCAACCTCAATACCGGTTTTAAAGGTTACGCCGAGTTCTCTTAAAACGTCGATTTCAGCATTGATGACATCTTTGTTAAGACGGAATGCAGGAATGCCAAGATTAAGCATGCCGCCGAGGGTTTTCTCTTTTTCAAAGACAGTCACACTATACCCTTCAATGGCTAAGTAGTAAGCACACGATAGGCCTGATGGGCCCCCTCCAATGACAGCGATGTGCTTGTCTTTGAAATCATGTTTGATTTCTGGAATGTAGCGTTCTTCTTCATTCAAGTCTTTCTCTGCGATGAATTTCTTGATGTCATCTATGGCCACCGCTTCATCGACCACACTTCGTGTACAACCTGCCTCGCAAAGGGCTGGACAAATGCGACCACATACTGCTGGAAAGGGATTGTCTTTCTTGATGAGTTTCAAGGCTTCCTTGTATTTACCCTGGCTTGCGAGTTCGATATAGGCAGGGATTGAGATATGAGAAGGGCATTCGGTTTTACAAGGTGCAGTACCTGTTTCAAGAGATTCACTTCTGTTGGTTCTGAAAGCGAAATTCCATTTTTCTTCGCCCCAGTCGCTGTTAAATGGAACGTCTTTGCGTATTTTTGTTTGAGCTTCAATTGATTTACAGAGTCTTTCACCGAGTTGAATCGCACCTGTAGGGCACACATCCACACATTCACCACACCCTACGCAATTGTCCTTGTCGACTTTGGCGGTGTAGTTCGACCGAACCATGTCGGGATTGTTGTACATGGTTGCAGAGCGAAGGGCATAACATGAACAGTAGCAGCAGTTGCAAATGGCGTGTGTATGGCCCTCACCTTCCACATTTGGAATTTGGTGCATAAGGCCGTCTTTTTCGGCTCTTGCAATAATCGATTCGGCTTCTTCCTTGGATATTTCACGGCCACGTCCCGTACGGATATAGTATTCTGCCGCATCATCAAGTTGGATACACATATCTTCTTTCAAGTGACCACAGCCTTCACCCATTTCTTCGCGTGAGGTTCTGCAAGAACAATCTGATACTGATATCACTCGGGCGTTGTTCAAATACCTTGATACCTCTTCGCTTTCTGCAACGCGTGAGGTTCCATCCAGTGATGACTCAATAGGGATGACACGCATGAGCCCTTTACCTACCGGAATATTGCCTGCGGCTACCGGGTTTCTGAGTCGTCCGTAATCATCAAAAGCTTTGGCAATCTGTGGATACTTTCTGACATTTTCCTTGTTGTTGACAACCATTTCAAATATGCCAGGCACCCAGGTCTCATGCCAAAATTTATCCACGCCATCTTTCTTGTTCACAGTCGCGACACCGGCATCTGCCAGGTCCCAAAGAATGACATTTGTGTTTTCCACTGATTTGTTGGCCCGTTTTGCCACTTCTTCAACAGTCATATGCACTCTGAATTCAAGTGCAAGGGCCACCTCGGCCATTTCTTCAGTGACTACCTTTTCAAGAAGTAAATATCTTGGATCATCATAGGAGAAGCCTTTTTTTGATCCGTACTTGATATTCGATACCTTGTGACAGAATTCCAGCAGTTTTTCGTTTTTAATCATGTGTGTACACCATTTTCTATTTTTTTAAGAAGGTATTCGGTCCAGGCTTCCATGCCTTCACCTGTTTTGGCTGACAGTGGGAAAATCTTGATGTCGGGATTCAGTTTTCTCACGTTTTTCTCTAGTGCGTTAAAATCGAAATCAAAAACGGAAGTGGTATCGATTTTACTGACCAGAAGCACATCGACCTTTTTGAACATTTTTGGGTATTTGAGTGGCTTATCGTCCCCTTCAGGGACAGAAAGAATCATGCAGTTGAGGTTTTGTCCAAGATCATAACTCGCTGGACATATGAGGTTGCCAATGTTTTCCACTACCACAAAGTCAAGCTTTGAGCTCCCAATATCATCGAGACTTTGTCTGACCATGGCGGCATCGAGATGGCACATGCCACCATTGTGAATCTGAATGACATCAACACCGGTTGTCTGGATGGTCAACGCATCCACATCACTGTCAATATCAGCTTCGATTATGCCAATACCAATTTTTTCTTTTAGTCTTTCAAGGGTAGAGACCAGCATTGTCGTTTTTCCTGAACCGGGACTGCTCATCAGGTTCATCATATAAGTGTCTTGTTCTTTCAGCATGTCTCTGTTTTCCTGTGCTTCCAAATCATTGTTCGCGTACACGCTTTTTTTAACTTCAATAACTCTTAATGCATCCATAAGTATCTTCCTTTCAATATCCGTAGGCTCTTGCTGAATTTTTCATAACATACGGTTTGTTTCTGTATACTAGGGCCCAGTAAAAAATATATAGACTGTGAAGCACAAGGTTCGCAACTCCCCAGGTGGTATGAACTGTTTGACTATACCAAGCTGTAGAATCCATGATGGGGTTGAAAATATCGTAGGATGAGCGAACCAGTATATGGATTCCAAGCGTATAGATTCTTCCCATGAGCCAAAGATCAGATCGTTTCTTGATGAGCATCCAAAGAAGCGGAACCGTGAGTATGCATAAACTTGATGCAAAGTAAGAGGGATTCTCACCATAAACGAATGCCGCATTCCACAAGGTATACAACACACACCATGCCACAGGCAAATTCGCAATGAGCTCTCCAAAATTCTTATTGCCATCATGCTTGGCTATGTACCAGTGTCTGATGGGCAAGGGAATCGTTACCATCAGAATAACCCCACACAAGGCGTTATAGGGGTTCCCCATTTGAAAATCCGTGAGGGTCGCTTCAAGAATATTAAGTGCAAGGACCCCAAATAGAATCCATAAGGGCCATTCCTTCTTAAGACTTTTGTACTTGTCTTCGTATTTTCCGCTGTTTGCCATTCTCACAAAAGACACAAAGCACAAAGGAATGAGGACACTTAGGGTCTTGGACCACCGGAAGAACCCTTCAAGGTTGATGAACCAAAGCGGAAAGGTAAACAAGGCGAGAATGAAAAACCACTTGTAAAATTTTTCCTTTTCCCTTGTGAATTCCAAGAACATAAAAAGAAAAAGCATATAGGTACTCATTGAAACAATAAAACTAAGTGCATCCATGGCACAACCTCCAATATTTGTAATACATCTCTATTTACAATTATATGGAAAGGGTTTCAAATAATCTATCTATTTATAAAAGTCTATTTAGCAATAAATGCCTAAAATTGATATATTTAATCATTAAATAGCAAAAAAGTCATAAAATATAGTAAATTATGACTTTGTTTGTTAATATGATGTTGGTGATGAAAATGAAAAAAGAATGCAAAGACATCTTTCAATCTTACAACCTGCCCTTCAAGACTTTTTTCGTAGATTGCGTCAGTCATGAAAAGACCGTGCACTCTGATATTGAACTTATTTGGGTTCTCAAAGGAAAGGCGACCATCGAAACCGATGAATCCACGTTCACGCTTTTGCCTGAAACGGTCTTCATGGTCTATATGAATGAACCGCATGCCATTCATGCAGAGAAGGATACATTGGTGGTATCCTATAGACTGGATAATGACTACCTTCATGAAAGAGGGCTATTCTTTGAAAAAATAACTTTTCGTCAAAGAGTGGTATCTTTTGAATACCTGGCCAAGAAATATCGCCAGGTTCCTTTGCTTCTGGTTCAATTGTTAAAATTGCTTTTATCCGATGAACCACGCGAAGTAATCTATCATAAAATAAAAGCTTACTACAATTTCTACGTGTTTGAACTCTTCAGCATTTTATCAAAGGAACAGTTTCTTGATGTGAAGACCGTTGATTACGATATATATCTGCATAGAACCAACATGATAGTCGAATACATTCACGATCATTTCAATGAAAAAATCACTTTGAATGACTTGGCGGAGCTTACCAACTTATCCACATTCAGAGTTTCACATTTTATCAGGGAAGCATTGGGGGTCTCCTTTAAGAAATTCTTAAACACTGTACGTTTTGAAAAGGCCATTGAACTCTTAAAGAACACTGACGAAAGTGTCTTGGCTATTTCAAAACAAGCAGGCTTTAGTGATTACAAACATTTCAATCGCTTGATGAAAACCCGCTATAACAAGACACCTCTGAAATTTCGCAAAGAAAACACCGCCCATCTCGATAAGAAGACCCTGCCTATAGATAACTACAGCTTCATCCTGGAAATCAAACAATGTCTCAAGAATCTTGAACAGGATTCCAGGTTTAAAGACCTTTTTAAGCAATCCATGTTTGAATGACTTGTCAGTATCTTAAACAAAAACGATAATACAATTTTGAATAACCCCGAGTAAGCAATGTGTTATACGCTAAATATCGTAAGTAAAGCAGACTTAAGTTATAGGTATATTATCGAAAATCAGAGTAATCAATTGTATTTTTGGTTTCATGCCTGCATTGATAAGCTTTAAAGGGAATTAAAGCATTCAAGCGATTTACATAAAATCCCTTTATTTTCTACTGAATTGCTGTTAACATATAAAAGATCTGTATTATAGGTTTTTAAGAGGGTTTTGTGCATTTAAAATTGTCTGGAGCCATTAATTTATCGTTTGTTGATTATGTGGATGTGAAATATTATGTAGCCAAAATGATTGTATAGCGAGTTAGAAGCCTTTAATCATTCTGGTAATATTTCTATTTAAAAATTACTCATATCAAGCAACAACCGTTTAGAAATATAATTCTCTAAGTTGTTTAAAAACCAAACATGGTTATTTTACGGGGTGGAAAAATGAAATATACTATTATAAAATTTGCTGTCTTATTAGGTATTATTGCAATGAGCATAGTTTCTCCTGAAAGTTTGCTGGCGGGGAGTGAAGATCAACCAAAGGTTGTCTACCTTGATCTTGAAGGCTGCGAGGTATGTCAAGCCGTTAAAGACCACGGAGTATTAACGGGGCTTGAAGATGAGGGTGTTGAAGTTATCGTTTATGATGTTGTAGATGACCCTGTCATATCTGATAAGTATGCTCAGGCCTATGATGTACATGGTGGACGGGCTGCCCCTATCATCTTCGCAGGCGATTCATTTTACAGAGGCGATGAGGCAATAAATGATGCTTATGACAGCGGAGAAATCTCAAATAATGCTACTGAACCTTTGAAAAATGTTGAAGAGTACGATGTCAGTGATTATTCCTTTTTGGCCGGACTTGTACTCATCATTTTCGCAGGATTGCTTGATGGAATTAATCCATGTGCTATCGCAATGCTACTGATGTTTATTTCATTAATTGGATTTACTAAGAACCGCAAGAAGATGCTTGTGGTAAGTTTTTCCTATATTTTATCAGTACTGGTGACTTATTTTTTAATTGGAATGGGACTATTAAGTATCATTGGGATATCAAGAAGAGCTTTTTCGAATATGTCAGTCATCCTTTATGGATTTTTTGCAATTTTGACATTTGTATTGGCCGTTGTGACCTTTTATGATTTTCTTGTCACGAGAAACGACGACTATGCAAAAGTTAAAAATCAGTTGCCGGCTTTTATAAGACGGTTTAACAAAAAAATAATGAAAAATTTAACAGATGTGCTGGAAAACAAACACACCACAAAAAAATCAATCGTGTGGCTTATTGCAATTCCTACAGTGATTGGAATAATAGTGGGGGTGACTGAAGCTGTGTGTACGGGCCAGATTTATATAGCTGTACTTGCGTCAATAGAAGCCAACAATACTGGGGCAGGACTGAGTATTACGCGATTGATATATTTGATAGTCTTCAACATAATGTTTGTGGTCCCACTCATTATAATTGCCATAGTAGCCATTAGGATGAGAAATACGATGGTAGTGGCAAATTTTATGAGAGAGCATTTATCTCTGACTAAGATTCTGACAGCTTTCTTCTTTTTGATAATGGCTGCCTATTTTGTTCTCATGGCGTTTGGTATATCGATTTTTGAAATCGATGTAAATTTTCTATAGACATTGATTTGTAGATTGCCTCAACTCTTTTTTAGAAACGTTTACAAAGACCAACAAAACCACTTGAGAAGGTTGACATGTATTACAAATATAGTTATACTTTAATTGAAGTTACAAACAAAATATTGGAGGAGAACATGAAAAAATTATTTGCATTTTTAGGTATTGCAGTATTGGGACTTACTCTTGTAGCCTGTGAGGGTGAGGAAAATGAAGACAACAATAATCAGGCGACGGAATTGCCAGAGACTGTATCTGCGGATGAACTGGACAACTATCTTTATGACGAAGACTGGCAGTTTGTTGATTTAAGAAACTTTGACGATCAAATGTCAGATGGCTGGATTAGAGGGTTTGAAATCATTCCCTTCTTCATGTATCTGGAACGCGAAGATATCTTAGTTCGTTCAGATGGATGGGATTTCCAAGAATCGGATATTAAAAATGAAAGTGCTTTACGCGAACTATTTGATGAAGACAAAAATATTGTCATGCTTTGTGCAGCCGGCACAAGAGCGGGCTATGTAAAATCTGCATTGGAGTCGCTTGGCTATGAAAATGTATGGAATGCCGGTTCAGTATCTGACTATGATGGAGACGGTTTTGTCTATGGAGATGGCTCATTCACTATCGAATTGCCTCATAAAGCTGAGATGGGAGATCTTCCTGAGGAAATTGACATGAGTGATGATTTAATTGACTATTATCTTGGTAGAGATGATGTTCAATTTGTTGATCTAAGAAACTTTGAAGACAAACTGAACGATGGTTGGCACAGCGATTCTACTGTAGTCCCTTTCTTTAACTACCTTGAGTCAGAAGAAATTCTAGTTAGAGACGGAGATTGGGAATTCAGTGCAACTGATATCAAAGACGAAGACACACTTAGAAATATTTTTGATGAAGATAAAAACATCATTCTGATCTGTGCAGCCGGCACAAGAGCAGGCTATGTAAAATCCGCACTCGAAGAACTTGGTTATGAAAACGTCTGGAATGCCGGAGCTTTGGGAGATTATGAAGGCACCAACCTTACTAATCCTAATTGTGATGGCTCTTCAGAGGACTCTTCGGAATCTGACGACGGAGGGTGTGAGTAATCGTGAGATTTTCTTGGAAAAAACTATTTACCCTCTTTTTAGTGACTATGAGTGTTGCATTGGTCACAGCGTGTGATGATTCAAGTGAAAATGATGACAACGAAGGTGAAGAGTTGGAAAATGGACAGATTGAGGTCCTGAGTTTCCCACACTTGGATGGATATGGTAAAGTTGTTGAGCGCGACATGCCAATTCTCTTTGAATATGAAATGAGAGATTATGTCAAATACCAAGTTGCATTCGTTTCATGTACGTGCCGTCCAGCAAGCGTTGACTACTGGAGTGTTGTCTACTATGAAATAGATAAAAATACCGGTGAAGTTTTGACAATGTCTTTTGATGAAGATGGAGAAGGCAAGTATACAGCTGGACTTTGGGGAGATAGTGATCCAATTCCCGAAGTGAATTTGACTCAGGAAGATTTTGAAGAAGACTTTGTTCCATGGCTTGTGGGACAAGATAAAGACAGTCTTGAAGGCATCAACATATTTTATGATGATACCCCAGAAGTCTATTCTGACGAGGCTAATGATAAAGACATCAACGAACCAGATATGATTGATGCTTATGCAGGTGCAAGTGTATCAACTAACAACTACATTCGCGTAACGAAAACTTTGCTCGACTATCATTACGAAAATTATATTGACTGATAAATACAATTACAGAAGAACAGTTGTTCTTCTGTAATTGTATATTGTAAGTGGTGTGATACGCATGAACACATTAAAAACCATACTTGTCATTTTCTTTTTAAGCATTGGCGTTGCTTGCGATCAGGCTGATCCAAAAAGCAACTATAGTGAATTTGATCACATTGATCACTGGGATGATGTTTATGCACTGAGCTCAGAAAAAACAATCATCTATTACTATTCACCATTTTGTGATACGTGTATATCACTGCAAGAAGAAGTGACAAATCAACTTGATGAACTTGAAGAATATTATGATGTATTTCTTATAGATGAAGCTATGATCTATGAACGGGGAGAACAACCTGCTGAAGTGATGTCCGTACCATCTATCATTCTTGTCAGCGAGGGAGAAGTTGATGAGATAATCAAGGGATCAATCCCTGTCCTTGAGTATTTGGAACAGGAAATGGAAAAAATAAAATAATTGAATAAGGAGAAAATTGAATATGAAAAAAATTCTTTTGGCTTTACTATTGGTTTTAACTTTAGGTGCATGTGATTCAGAGGAAGAATCCAATATCGACTACCCGGTAGAGTATTATAATGCTACTGTGACAGAAACAGTTGTTGATGGTGATGATTACACGATGACAATTGAGAGTACAGGGTTTTCAGAAAGCGATATGATAAAATCTGAAGTCACTGTCACCAACGGTGAAATCACTGCCTTTGAAATATTGGAACATGCGGAAAGCTCAGGATATGGTGAAGATATTATCGAAGAAGGAACACTTATCGACGAAATTATCGCTAATTCATCTGATTTAGATTCTGTTGATGTTAAAGAATTATCAAAAATTGATGCTAATACTGGTGCAACCGTCACGGGCAACGCGTTGATGGACACGGCACTTGGTGCACTTGAACACTTTGAAACTTATTATGAATAATGAGTTGACAAGTTATTATTAAGTTAATTATCTATCAGTTCAAGGAAGGTTACCTTTTTTCCTAGTTAAAGGTTGCCTTCTTTTTACTTATGTCGTTATTTTACATAGTTAAGAATGGATACCTTATCAAAATAAAAACAGGCTTAAACCAAAATAGGTGTAAGCCTGTTTTTATGTGGTTTACTTGTCCTGTTGACATCTTCAGCAAGTCTCTTTAAACGGTAAATTATTGCTGTTAGTTGCCTGCAAAACGCTGTTCGAGGGTGGCGGCTGCACGGCCACTCATCGCAGTACCGAGATTCTTGGAGAGTTCTGCGACTTTCGAGTCATCATCAAAGTATTTGACCGCTTCGACGATGGCTTTTGCGCGTTTTTCAGGGTTGTCGCTTTTGAAGATGCCTGAGCCGACGAATACACCGTCACACCCAAGACGCATCATGAGTACGGCATCAGCCGGCGTTGCGATGCCGCCCGCCGCAAAGTTGAGGACAGGCAGACGCTTGTTGTCATGCACGTATTTTACTAGGTCGTAAGGCGCGCTAATCTCTTTTGCATAGTCGTAAAGCATATCATTACTGAGACTTGCAACATGGTTGATGGATTCATTCATCTGACGCATGTGGGTGACGGCTTCAGAGATGTCGCCGGTTCCCGCTTCACCTTTTGTGCGGATGAGCTTTGCGCCTTCGCTGAT
>JAGYML010000021.1 GCA_018400615.1 bacterium
GAAACCACTGCGACGGTGTATGACGACGTGACTTATAATGAGTGGATGCATCAGGGAGAGGCGCTTGCAAAAGAAGAAAAAAGAGGCATACACAGTGAAACACTTTTAGACCCATACTGGGATTATGCAACGGACAGTCCCAAATGGAGTGAGTGGCCGAATTAGGCCTCACTATATAATTTTGACAGCGGGGTGTAGCAATGTACGATAAGATATTGAAAAAGATTCACGAATACGACAAAATTGTGATTCACCGTCACGTTCAACCCGATCTTGACGCCTATGGATCACAATTTGGCCTAAGACAGCTAATTTATGATAATTTCGAAGACAAGACGGTCTATGTCGTCGGTGACCAAAGTGTTCTTGATTTTCTAGGGGACATGGATGCCGTCGAAGATTCCTTTTATGAAGGAGCGCTTGCGATTGTGGTGGATGTAGCCGGCAAAGACAGAGTCAGTGATGCACGCTTTCAACTGGCAAGGGAAACCATGGTGATTGATCACCATAAAAACGATACGGATTTCGCGGATCATTTCTTTAGTGATTCGCAGCAGATTGCGACGTGTCAAATCATCACGGACATGGCGATGCAAAAAAACCTGAACGTTTCAAAAGAAGCGGCCACCTTTTTATTTTCAGGGCTCGTTACGGACAGTGGACGGTTTCTCTATCCGCAAACGAGTACACTCACCTTTAGAGCCGCGGCATTTTTGGCGGAAAAAGGGGCGGATGTCCAGTGGGTTTACAAAAATCTTTATGTGGAAGATTTCAACTTCAAGAGGTTGAAAGGCTATTTTATCAATAGTTTCTCCACAACCGTGCACAATGTAGCGTATATGAAGAACGACCGCGCATTGAAAGAGGCCTACGATGTCTCGACTTTTACTGTAAGCCGGGGCATGGTCAACCAAATGTCCAATATCACCGGTATTCCCATCTGGGTGAATTTTACCGAAGAAGACGATGGCACCATACTCTGTGAACTCAGAAGCAGCCATGAACCCATTGTGCACATTGCTAAAAAATATGGTGGCGGAGGCCATGCGCTTGCATGTGGATGCAGTGTAAATACATGGGAAGATACTGACAGAATTTTAAGCGATTTAGATGAAATTGCAGAAAGGATTCAAAATAATGGATAAAACACTTTTAACGGAAATACACACGAAAATCAAAGCCTACAAGACAATCATCATACTCCCTCACGGAAGACCGGATGGAGATTGCATAGGTACAGCCATGGGCCTCAAGGATATGCTGATCAACACCTATCCTGACAAGGCAGTATATGTAAGTGGAGAAGAAACGGATTATGTCAAGTTTCTGGGGAGAACCGACACACTGGAAGACGAGACATTTAAAGGGGCTCTTGTCATAGCGGTAGATACTTCTGGTAAGGACCGTATTGCCGATCAGAGGTACGACATGGGTGATTTCCTGATCAAGATAGATCACCACATCAACGAAACCCCGTATGGGGATCTTGAATATGTGGATACGTCCCGTCCCGCCGCAGCCCTGATAATTCTTGATTTGTACAATCTTTTTGAAGAAGAATATACACTGACGCCTGAAGGCGCAAAAGCTTTGTATACGGGGATTTTAACGGATACAGGACGTTTCAAGTATTCTGGTGTGGATGGGGATACGTTTCGTTTGGTTGCCAAGCTTTATGATATCGGCTTGGATACCGAAAGCGTGTTCAGACATCTTGGAACCCAGAGTGAAGCCTTGGTTCGCTTCAAGGGGTATGTGCTCTTGAATTACAAGAAGACTGAACACGGTGTGGCGTACATCGAACTGACGCAGGACCTCATTGATGAATTCGGTGTAAGCATCGAAGAAGCGTCAAGTCTCGTGAATGAGTTGAGCGTATTCGATGAATGTCCTGTGTGGGTGCTCTTTGCGGAATATGAAGAAAAAATCGTACGGGCACGTCTAAGAAGCAAAGGCCCTGCCGTCAACAAGGTTGCCAATGAATTTGATGGGGGCGGCCATGCAATGGCGAGTGGCGCAAATCTGGGAACCTGGGCACGTGCCAAGGAAATCCTTGAGGTGCTTGACGGCCTTGTAAAGGACTATAAAGAGAAGAAAGCCTGATGGCTTTCTTTTTTTTCGTCGATAACCACTGTATAAATGGGTGCGTCTATGCTATAGTTTATTTGTTAAACCTATGGAGGTGCACTCAATGAACTGGTTCAATTTTATTTTCCTCGTACTAGGAGGCCTCGGAATTTTCCTTTATGGCATTCACATAATGGGCGATTCACTTAAACTGCTTGCGGGCAGCAAATTCAAACTCATGATTGAAAAATCGACCAACACACCCTTGAAAGGCATATTGGTCGGGATTGTCGTGACTGTCCTGTTGCAGTCAAGTTCTGGTACCACGGCCTTGACAGTAGGGCTTGTAAGAGCGGGATTGATGACTTTGCCTCAGGCGGTAGGTGTCATCATTGGGTCCAATATAGGGACCACGGTCACAAGCTTCCTGATCGGGCTTCAAATCAAAGCCATTGCTTTGCCGATTATCGGTGTGGGAAGCCTTTTGTTATTCTTCATTCCCAGAAAGAAAGTGAAATTGTTCGGCACCGTACTTTTGGGTTTCGGGATGATCTTCTATGGACTTGATCTGATGGGGGATGCTCTCAAGACCATTACTGAGTACCCGATTTTTGAAAATACGATGTTGTTGGTTGAAGATACACCAGTGCTTGGTGTGGTTATCGGTGCGTTATTGACGGTAATGGTGCAGTCAAGTTCCGCGACTATCGGGCTACTTCAGGAACTCTTTACTACAGGTGCAATCCCCATGGTAGGGGCTGTAGCCATCGTGCTTGGCTCCAATATCGGAACAACCGTAACCGCAATCTTGGCCGCCATTGGGGGGTCGACTGCCGCTAAGAGAACGGCGACTGTCCATGTTATTTTCAATATCCTCGGGTCCTTGCTTTTCTTGATTCTCATATGGCCTTATTCCTACTTCATTACTTACTTGCAGGATGTTTTCCTCGGTGGGGTGGAACAGGAGATGACCATCAGTTTCGCTCACATATTCTTCAATCTTTTCAACACATTCGTGATGTTCTTCTTTATCAATAAACTCGTGGCCATTTCCAAAAAAATCATCCCGGGTGAAGACGTTGATGTCGTGACCAATGTGGATACACTTGAAGAACATCTTGTTTCACAAGCCCCCGTCTTGGCACTTGAAAATGCGAAGATGGTGATTGAGGGCATGGGAGATATCGTGCTTAAAATGTATGATTCAAGTGTGCGATACTCATTCACCAAGGATCCCAAGAATCTTGAGCTTGGAAGACGCCTTGAGGAAATGGTGGATACGATTGATCACAAGGTTCATGATTATCTAACCAAAATTTCGGTAGCTTCACTGGATGACAAGAGTGCACAATATCAGTCAATCTACATGGATACCATCCGTGATTTGGAAAGAATAGCGGACCATGCACAGAATCTCTTTGATTTCTTTGAGCATCGCTACGATGCCAAACAGGTCCTGAGCAGTCAAGGCAGGGAGTCACTCAACACACTTTATGAATACGTCCACACGTCCTTGGTTCTGACTTTGAAAGCCTTCACGGATTATAACGAAAATGCGGCCAATGAAGTGCTTGAAAGAGAGGACATCATAGACAAGATGGTCAGAGACTACAGAAAACAACACATCATGCGCATCAATCAGAATCCCAAACTCAGCAGTGAAGAGAATCTATTTGTGGATATTCTCTCAAATGTTGAAAGAATCGGTGATCATTGTCAAAACATTGCCATCAACATTCTTCAGGATTCTTATTATCCCGATGTCGTGCTACTCAAGGATAAAAAGACTGCTTAAAGGATTGTAAAACCTTTTAAGGTTTGCTATACTTTTGGTGGGCACTCTAAAAGTTCTCCTAAACGGAGGGCTTTTTTATTTATATGAAATCACCTTCTCAAACCTGGAGGTTTAATTATGGAAAACACTAAATTCATCTTTGTTACAGGGGGCGTCGTATCCAGCCTCGGAAAAGGCATTACCGCTTCTTCTCTTGGAAAGCTGCTCAAGGAAAGAGGCTACAAGGTCTATATGCAAAAGTTTGATCCCTATTTGAATGTGGATCCTGGTACTATGTCACCTTATCAACACGGAGAAGTGTTTGTGACAGCGGATGGTGGGGAGACAGATCTTGATCTTGGCCATTATGAGCGCTTTATTGATGAAGCCTTGAACAAATACGCCAATGTCACGGCCGGGAAAATCTATCAAAAAGTGATTGAAAAAGAGCGTAGGGGCGATTATCTGGGCGCCACCGTACAAGTCATTCCCCATGTGACCAATGCAATCAAAGAAGCGCTTCAAAAAGGTGCACGGTCTTCCAAAGCCGACATCATTATTACAGAAATCGGGGGAACTGTGGGCGATATTGAATCATTGCCGTTCCTTGAAGCCATCAGGCAAATGCGGACTGAATTGGGGAAAGACAATACCCTTTACATTCACAACACTCTTGTGCCTTTTTTGGAAGCTGCAGAAGAGATGAAGAGCAAGCCGACTCAGCATAGTGTCAAAGAACTACGCAGTCTCGGTATCACACCGGATTTCATCGTGCTTAGAACCACCCGAGCCATTGATCAGACATTCAGAGAAAAAATTGCACTATTTTGTGATGTTGAACTTGATGCAGTGATTGAAGCGCGGGATGAAGCCGTTGTCTATGATGTTGTACTCGCACTGGATAAGCAACACATGGATGAAAAAGTGCTGTCGCGGTTGAACTTGCCATTGGGGACACATGATCTCACTTCCTGGGAAGGGTTGATTGACTCCATCAAGTCAATGAAGAGGTCAGTCACCATTGGCATCATCGGTAAATACACATCATTGAAGGATGCCTATATTTCCGTCATCGAAGCCTTGAGACACGCCGGGTATGCCTATTCAACAAAAATCAATGTGGAAATGATAGAAGCGTTGGTGCTTGAAGCGCATGGATATGAAGACAAACTATCCCATCTTGATGGCATAGTCATTCCAGGTGGATTCGGTCAACGTGGCACAGAAGGTAAAATGAATGCAGTCAGATATGCCAGAGAACACAAGGTTCCTTTTTTAGGGTTGTGTTTTGGGATGCAGCTTGCAGTCATTGAATTCGGAAGAAATGTAGTCGGCTTGAAGGGTGCGTCCAGCCTGGAAATCGATCCGGATACGTTGCATCCGATTTTTGCATTGTTGAAGAGTCAGAAAGAAGGAATGGATCTTGGCGGCACGATGCGTCTTGGAAATTACCCTTGTCACATAGACTCTTCCTCCAAAACCCATTCAATCTATAAAAAAAGTGACGTATTGGAACGTCACCGGCACCGCTATGAATTCAATAATGCTTACAAGGCCATGTTTGAAAAACAAGGCATGGATTTCCCGGGAATCTATGAAGCTCAGAATCTGGTTGAAATCATCGAGATAAAGAATCACCCGTTTTTCATTGCGACACAGTTTCATCCGGAATTCAAGTCAAGACCCTTGAAACCACACCCGCTATTCCGCGCATTCATTGAAAAAAGCCTTGAAAACTAGTTGAAGTCCTTGGTATACACTTCAGGTTTCAAAACCCCGACATAAGGCAGGTTTCTCAACTGCTCCTTATAATCAAGCCCATAGCCCACGACGAACAGTTTTGGAATGTCAACACCGATATAGTCGGGAACGTAATCAATTAAACGGCCTTCGGGTTTGTTTAGAAGTGTGACAACTTTGACCTCTTTGGCACCTCGGTATTCCAAAAGCTTGATAACGGCATTGAGCGTTCTACCGGAATCAACGATGTCTTCCGCTATCAGAATGTAGCGATCTTTTACGGTTACACTGAGATCCTTTTCGATTTTCACATCGGCCGTTGATTCGATCCCACCGTAATAACTGGATACGTTCATGAAATCGAGTTCGATATTCGTATCGATGTGCTTGATCAGATCAGACATGAAAGGGATGCACCCTTTCAATAAACCCACTACCAAGGGCTTTTTGTTTTTGTAATCCTTGGTAATCTTCGCGCCCAGGGATTTTGTTACGGTTTCTATCTCTTTTTGAGAGACCAGAACTTTTTCAATGTATTTGTCCAGCTCCATCATTGCACCTCACTCTTTGATTTAAACTTATAATAAAGCATTCTTGATATCATTGAAACACAAAATCGTAAATTAGCAAATGTTTTTTTCGTGAAAGCCTTTGATAAGATGTTATACTGTTTACAGCAATAGCGCTTAACCTTGTTGTCTTTTCAAGGTTTTCTTGATTGAGTACCAGCTCGAGTTGATAATGCTTGCATGTTTAAGTGAGTTATATTATAATACTTACGCACATTATCCCAATCACGTTTACGGGGGTCCTGATGGCAAAAACCGATATCCATTTTTTTATTGAAAACAACGAAACATCACGAACATTGAAAACCCAGGGTATTCTCAAGGACGGCATCCTTAAATTCTTTGATGATGACCATGTTTTACACAGTGTAGAGATAAATGACACCAGTATCAGGTATAAAAAAGAAGGCCCGGTTGTAATGGACTTTGTTTTTGAAAAAGGTAGGGTCCATCACGGAGATTACAAAGTGACACACGGGGTGTTCAAATTTGAAATTCATACCCATGAATTGATGATAAAGCCAACACACATTGAAGTTCGCTATATACTCAGACAAAATGGTGAGTTTGTGAATAAAGGACATTTGAATGTGGAATATGAAACAATCTAGGAGGATTGCATGATCGATATTAAAGAAGAAAGCCTTGTCAATCTGGCTGAAAGAATTTTAAAAGACGCTCAAGAACCAGTCGACCTCTATGAATTATTTGAAAAGGCCGCCTCAAAAAAGGGCTTGAATGAAACTGACGTGGCTATGGTAAACCGATTTTATTCGGAATTGGTATCAAGTGCCAAGTTCATTTACACAGGTGAAAACACATGGGATCTTAAAAACCATCAGAAAATCGAGCTATGGGATAAAGATGGGTCTTATTACAATGAGTACAAAGAAGTCCATGATGATCGACTTGATGAGAAAATACTTAAGGAAAAAGAAGCTGAAAAAGCCCATCAGGCTATGTTGGAACGTCGCTTGAAAGCTGAAGAAGAAGCTGAAAAAGCTGCTGAAGAAGCCCAACAGAAAGCTGAAGAACAAGCCACCGCAGAAGAGGCCGAACAAGAACCTGTGGAAGTCAGCGTAGATGGGATTGAAGAGGATCTTGAACCCACACTCGACGAAGACTTTGGAAAACTGGAAGAAGAAGATCTCGATGAAGAAGAAGATCTGGATGAAGAAGAATATGAAAAATATATGGACCAATATGAGGATATGTACGATGACGAATAAATTCGAACAGGTGGCTTAGGCTGCCTGTTTTTATTTGGTTTTATCTTGTGGTATAATGTTTGAAACGTTTATAAACCTATAGGAGGACGACATGCTGGAAAAAAGTGTTTTGGAACGAATTATCAATGAAGCATTGGAGAGTTCTGCAGATTTTGCGGAAGTGTTTGTAGAAAACACCCTGCAAAACTCACTGTCCATGCAAGACAGCGCAGTTCAAAAAGCGCTATCCAATGAACTGAAAGGGGTAGGCATCAGGATTGCAAAGGGCTATAAGAGTGTATATGGCCATACCAATAAAACCGATGAACAAAGCTTGATGGCGTTAACCAAGGATCTCAAGACAGCCTTTAGTGGCAATAGAGTTCGTGAAACGGTCAAATTGGGGACCATTCAATCGAAAAACAACCACAAAGTGAAGACCTATCCGAATGAAGTGGATGTAGCTGAAAAAGTAACTCTCCTGAAACGGGCAGACAAGGCCGCTCGTCTTTACAGCAAGGATATCAAACAGGTGAATCTCTCTTACATGGACACCGTGCAGGAGGTTGTCATCGCAAGCAGCGAATCAATTTTCGTAAAAGATGCTCGAGTGCGTACACGTCTGGGCATCAACAGTGTTGCGTCGAACGAAAAGGACATGCAACATGGATTCAATGGGCCGGGTGGCTCATACGGGTTTGAGTTTTATGATCAAATAGAGGTTGAAGAAGAAGCCAGAGAAGCTTCGAGAATTGCAGTTACCATGCTCTATGCCGATGATTGTCCTAGCAAAACAATGCCGGTGGTAATCGACAATGGGTTTGGAGGCGTTATTTTTCATGAAGCCTGCGGCCATAGTCTGGAAGCCACTTCGGTTGCAAAAAATGCCAGTGTTTTCAGTGGAAAAAAAGGTGAAAAAATCGGAAGTGACTTAGTCACCGCCATTGATGATGGGACCATTGCGAATGCATGGGGGAGTGCCAATTATGATGATGAAGGCTTACCTCAGAAAAGACGGGTACTCATTGATAAGGGCGTTCTGACTTCCTACATGGTTGATCAGTTGAACGGCAGACGGATGAATGAAGCGTCCACCCATTCATCAAGAAGGCAGTCGTATCGCTTTGCACCTACATCACGTATGAGCAATACCTATATTGACAACGGTGAATCAACCTTTGATGAAATCATAGAAAATACAGAATATGGTCTATATGCAAGAAAGATGGGGGGAGGAAGTGTCAACCCTTCAACAGGGGACTTCAATTTCTCTGTCATGGAAGGCTATATGATCAGGAATGGTAAAATTGCCGAGCCGGTCAAAGGGGCGACCTTGGTTGGAACAGGGAAGGATGCTCTCAAGAAGATTGACATGGTAGGGAATAATCTTCTACGTTCTCAAGGTATGTGTGGAAGCGTATCGGGGTCCATTGCTGCAGATGTCGGCCAGCCGACCATTAGAATAGCCTCCATTACCGTGGGTGGAAGAAAGGAAGATGCCTCATGAATTTCAAACCATTATTCGAAAAAGCTACTAAAGTAGGTTTTGAAGCTATTCAAATCAAATATTCGGAATCAAGAAGTGTTGACTTGGAAGTGTTCAAAGGTGATCTTGACAAACACGAAATTTCTGACAGTAAGGGTTTGGTGCTCGAAGGAATATACCAGGGAAAAATGGGGAAAATGAGTACTGAAAACATCGATGAATCCTTCTTTGATTCATGGCTTCAAACGCTTAAATCCAGTGCGGAAGCTGTGGAATCCGAAGACCCCGTTGTTATTTACGAAGGGGATGATGCGTATAAAGAAGTCGAAGGTGTATACAGCGAAGCGCTTGAAACCTTGTCTGTAGAAGCCAAGAAGAAGATTGTGTTTGAACTTGAAGAACGCGTCAGAAACGCGGATGACAGGATCGATATTTCTGAAGCGTTTTACAGTGAATCCAGCCGCTATGTGTTACTTGAAAACTCTAAGGGTCTGAGCTTGGAAAAACGTGTGAACCATGCAGTACTCGGAGCCCATATTGTCGCAAAGGCCAACGATGACTCACGGTCCGCTTTTGATTATATCCAATCCAATCAACCTCAGGATTTCAATACGGATGAATTGGTTGAAAATGTAGTTGAAAGAGGGACGAGCATGCTTGGTGCGGCTCCGATTGAGTCTGGGAAGTACGATGTAATAATTGAAAACCGTACCAGTGCCAATCTATTGGGGGCATTCCTTTCAATGTTCAAAGCGGAAAACGTACAAAAAGGGTTGTCGAAATTAAAAGGCAAACTGAATGAACCCATCGCCCATGCCCAGGTTTCACTGATAGAAAACCCCTTTATGGAAAAAAGTCCTAAAAGTACCGGCTTTGATGGGGAAGGTGTGGCGACTTACAAGAAGCACATAATTGATAAAGGCGTTCTCAAGACCTACATGCATAATTTGAAAACCGCTAAGAAAGACTCTGTAGAATCAACAGGAAATGGCTTTGGTGGAGGGATATCGCATACAAATCTTTTCATTGAACCTGGTGAACAAAGTCTTGATACCATGTTGAAGGAAATGGGAGACGGACTATTCATTACATCACTTCAAGGCCTGCATTCAGGTACCAGTGCGATCAGTGGAGATTTTTCCTTGCAAGCGAGTGGGTATGTCGTAAAAGACGGCAAACTGGATAAGCCGGTATCCCTGATTACCGTGTCTTCAAACTATCTCGAACTTCTTGGAACCATAAACACCATAGGGTCCGATCTCAAATTCACATTCTCGTATTTGGGCAGTCCATCCATAAGACTCAATGCAATGAGTGTATCAGGTAAATAATTGTAAGCCTTCCTTAGCGGGAAGGCTTTTTCAATGTAACCGTTAACCTACGATTAAAAGCCTTCTCAGTTTACTTTTAAGGGTCGTTAAGATATAATGGATATGGTTTAAAAACGATAAGGAGGACACAGTTATGTCTTTAGTTTCAGCAGAAGGAATGTTAAAAAAAGCACGCAAGGAAGGGTACGGTGTTGGACATTTCAACATCAACAACCTCGAATGGACAAAAGCAGTATTGAATACGGCTCAGGAAAAGAAATCTCCAGTCATCCTAGGTGTCAGTGAAGGCGCTGGACGCTACATGGGCGGGTACAACACCGTCGTTGGCATGGTTAAAGGAATGATTGAGACTTACAACATCACAGTCCCCGTTGCCATTCATCTCGACCACGGATCTTTTGAAGGCGCAAAACAAGCGATCAAAGACGGGTTTACCAGTGTCATGTTTGATGGGTCTCATTTTGATATCGAAGAAAATGTGACTAAAACAAAGGAAATCATCGAATTTGCAAATGAGCGTGGACTTAGTGTTGAAGCGGAAGTTGGTAGCATCGGTGGCGAAGAAGATGGTGTAACAGGGCAAGGTGAAGTAGCCGACCCTGAAGAATGCCGCCGTATTGCAAAACTTGGCGTAACAATGCTTGCAGCAGGCATTGGTAATATCCATGGGTCTTATCCGGATAATTGGAAAGGTCTCGATATGGAAGTCCTCAAAGAAGTTGGCGAAACCACTAACAACATGCCCCTCGTACTGCATGGTGGAACAGGTATTCCAGATGACATGGTTAAAGAAGCTATCAGTTACGGTGTTTCGAAAATCAATGTCAACACTGAATGCCAACTAGAATTCACCAGAGCAACCAGAGAGTACTTTGAAGCCGAGCTTGACAAAGTCGGTAAAGGCTTTGACCCTCGTAAGGTTCTAAAACCCGGCCATGATGCGATTTGCGATGTTGTAAGCGAAAAGATGGATTTATTTGGCTCAACCAATAAGGCCTGAGGAGCATATTTCTATGAATCAATTTAATCTCATACTGCAAGACTACGCCAACTGGAAAATGGACAATGTGGAAATCATTGAGCGCTTTCGCCATAATGACTCCATCATATATGATAGATTGGAACCGGTTTATGCGGTTTTGAATCATGTCTATGATCACGCCTTGGAAGAAGAACTCTCAGAAGATCTAAAAACAATTTTTCAAGTCGGACTCAACTACCTTCATAATCAATTTGAAGTCATAAAGGTGTATTATGAAAAGCTTTTTGATTCAGATTGTGACCTTTTTGAAGCGTACGCGCCCCTTGTTGGATATTTGCTGTTCATTTCCGATTTCAGAGCGGATTTGGAAGAGTATGAGGATTTGATTGATTTTGATCCTCTAGATGAAGTAGAGACCATGCTTGAAAACATGATTGCAGAAAGGGACGACCGTTTCGAGTATGCCGCCAACAAATTGAACCAGACCACCAAAAAAATTGTAGATCAACTTGACTTCGATTATGTCGGCGTGATCGACATATACGTTGAAATTGCTGAGAACCTAGGAATTGACTTATCCACTGATGAACCCTTTATCGTCGGTGAAGACATTTAGCGATGCATAAAGAGGTGTTAACATGGGACTCATCAGCGATATAAAAACCATAAAACGCAAAGACCCTGCCGCACGACATTTTCTCGAGATAATCATTACGTACAATGGCATGCATGCAGTATGGCTTTACCGCTTTACTCATCTACTTTGGATACTCAGGTTAAAACTCGTAGCCAGACTAATTGCTTCCGTTACAAGAGTGCTCACAGGGGTGGAAATTCACCCGGCAGCCAAGCTCGGAAAGAATGTCGTAATCGATCACGGAACGGGTGTTGTCATAGGTGAAACTTCTGTGATAGCAGACGATGTATTGATTTATCACGGTGTAACATTGGGTGGAACCGGCAACGAAGCGTCTCAGAAGAGACATCCGACTATCTGTACAGGTGCCATGCTTGCAGCAGGTGCCAAAATACTCGGAGATATTCATGTCGGAGCCTATAGTAAAGTGGGCGCCAATGCGGTAGTTCTCAAGGATGTTCCTGACTTTGCCACTGCAGTCGGCATTCCTGCGAGAATCATACCCGGTGAAGATTCAGATGAAACGGTCTGTTCGCTGGAACTTAAAAATGGAAAGAAACACTAACAACATCTAGACTGAAGCGCTCATATAATTGAGCGCTTTTTTTAATGAAAAAATTATAGGTCTCTTAACTGCTTAACTAAGGTAAATCATGAAAAAAAATAGAAAATTTATAATACAGATACTTGTAATATAGATTGATTTGTATTACAATCTAATTGAGGGTAATGAATGACCATTCATAAAATGAATATACATTCACAAAGGAGAGATTCGTAATGCAAAAAACTAAATTGTCACTGGGCGATTCAGTTCAGACCAAGAAATGCTTTTCATCAGAGGAAGTTGAAAGATTTTCCGAATTGAGTGGGGATAGAAATCCTCTTCATTTGGAAGAAACCTATGCAGCAAAAACCATTTTTAAAAAACGTGTGGTTCACGGGTCACTTGTAAACAGTCTTTTTTCGAATTTGCTTGGCAATCATCTTCCCGGAGAAGGGACCATTTACTGCAAGCAAGACAGCAAATTTTTGAAACCTGTTTATATTGGTGAGGAAATTACAGCCGTTGTCGAAGTTGTTGAAATCGATGCCGCTAAAAACAGGGTGTTCTTTGATACGTCTGCCTACAATCAGAATGGCGATAAGGTCATTGCTGGCAAGGCGCTTGTGCTCCCTCCCAAAGGGGCGGTTTCCTAATGGAATTTGTCATGAATGAAAAACACCGTTTATTTGACAAAATGCTAAAGGAATTTGTGGAAAAGGAAGTCAAACCCATTGCCAAGGATGTGGATGAGGAAGAAAGATTTCCTGAGGAAACAGTCAGAAAAATGGCTGAATATGGTCTAATGGGTATTCCCTTCAGCGAAGAAACTGGTGGTAGCGGAGGGGATATGGTTTCCTATATGCTTGCGGTGATGCGTCTTTCACAGGCCTGTGCAACCACGGGTGTAGTTCTCAGTGCACACACTTCCCTTTGTGCCTGGCCTATCAGTGAGTACGGAACAGATGCACAAAAACAGAAGTATTTGAAGCCTCTTCTAAAAGGTGAATATCTCGGAGCTTTTGGATTGACAGAGCCCGATGCAGGGACGGATGCTTCGATGCAAAAGACCATCGCGGTTGACAAAGGAGACTATTACGAAATATCAGGATCCAAGTTCTTCATTACGAATGCGGGGTATGCAGATATTTATGTCATTACAGCCTTGACAGATCCTGAAGCCAAAACAAGAGGCATTTCCACCTTTATTCTTGAAAAGGATATGGAAGGCTTTACCATAGGGAAAAAGGAAATGAAAATGGGTATCAGAGGTTCTTCAACCTGCGAACTGATCATGGACAAGGTCAAAGTACCGAAGACGAATCTTTTGGGGCGACTCAACAAAGGATTCTCAGTCGCCATGAAAACACTCGATGGAGGAAGAATCGGCATTGCAGCTCAGGCAGTCGGTATTGCAAAGGGTGCAATTGATGAAGCTTACGATTATGTGAAGGAAAGAAAACAGTTCGGAAAAGCCATTGCTAGTTTTCAAAATACACAGTTTACCCTTGCAGATCTTGAAACCAATACAGAAGCAGCCTTGCTGCTTACTGTTCAGGCTGCACTTTTGAAAGATCAGGGAAAGCCTTTTGCGAAACAAGCCGCAATGGCCAAGCTCCATGCAGCTCAAAACGCCATGAATGTAACCACAAGGGCCCTGCAGTTATTTGGTGGCTATGGGTTCACACGTGAGTATGATATTGAAAGAATGATGAGAGACGCCAAAATAACCGAGATTTATGAAGGTACCAATGAAGCTCAAAAAATGGTCATTAGTGGTCATATGAGAAAGGAGCGAGGCTAATGAATATAATCGTACTTGTTAAGCAAGTTCCGGATACAACTGAAATGAATATTGACAAGGAAACCGGGACATTGATAAGAAAAGGGGTTCCTACCATTGTCAATCCTGATGATTTGGCTGGGGTCGAGGCTGCGCTTAACCTAAAGGAATCACATGGAGGAAAGGTGACGGTATTATCCATGGGCCCTCCTCAGACAGCTTCCATGCTCAAGGAACTGTATGCAAGAGGCGTGGATGAATGTTTTTTGATTTCTGATAGAGCCTTTGCGGGTTCAGATACATGGGCAACGTCTAAAATACTTTCCACTGCCATAAACATGCTTGACTATGATCTTGTGATAGCGGGACGTCAAGCCATTGATGGAGATACGGCGCAAGTAGGGCCTCAAGTAGCGGAGTTTTTAAACATTCCGCAAATTTCCTATATTGAGTCAATTGATGACTACAAAGACAACACACTGTTTGTGTCAAAGGCTTACGAAACGTATTCTGTAAAAATGAAATGCAAATTACCGTGTTTGATCACTACATTGAGTGGGTTGAACACCCCCAGGTATATGCATGCAAAACACATATTCAATATGGATGCCAAAGAGATAAGTATGCTTACCAATGAGGATTTGAAACTGGAAAAATCCGTGATAGGCCTTAAAGGCTCACCCACCAAAGTTTTCAAGACATCGGTAAAAGATGTTCAAAAAGATACGGTCAAATTAAGATTATCGCCTGAAGAGGCAGCTCAAAAAATTCTTGATACACTGCAAAAAGAGGATGGGGGACAAGCATGAAGTATACTGATGGAAAAGATATCTTCGTATTCATTGAACAAAGAGACAACAGTATTCAGCCTGTCTCCATAGAACTGATAGGAGAAGCCAAAAGGATTGCAAAGACAAGAAATACGCCTTTACAAGTTACGGCTGTTTTGATTGGGGATGACACCGATGACTTGGCCAAAGAGGTCCTTGATTATGGGGCAAATAAAGTCGTTGTTGTGGATCAGTCTCATTTGAAAAACTATGACACTCTTAATTATACCAATGTGCTGGAACAGATTATCAAGACGTATCATCCTGAGATATTCCTGTTTGGCGGAACCGTTATCGGACGCGATCTGGCACCGAGATTATCAGCGCGTGTGTTTACAGGGTTGACCGCAGATGCCACCCATCTTGCGTTTGATGAAGATGACCTCGATTCAAATTTACTATATGTTACGAGACCGGCATTTGGTGGGAATTTGTTAGCTACTATCTTATGCAGTGATCACAAGCCGCAAATGTCCACAATAAGACCGGGAGTTTTTGACAAACCGGAAAAAACGGACAATCCACAAGGCAAGGTAATAGCGTTCAATGAACATTTTTCAAACGACAACAGGGTAGAAATCATTGAAAAAGTTGAAAGAAAAGTTGACATGGTAGCCATTGAAAACGCCAATATCATCGTATCGGCTGGACGCGGAGTGAAGCACTGCCTGCCTTTGATCAAATCACTGGCCAGTATAATGGGCGGAGAAGTTGGATCTTCCAGAGCTTTGATAGATGAAGGGCTTATTGACAAGCCTCATCAAGTGGGCCAAACCGGTAAAAATGTTAAACCATCCATCTATATTGCTTGTGGCATATCCGGAGCCATTCAGCATACGGCAGGCATGGAAAAATCAAACAGAATCATAGCCATCAACACGGATGAACAGGCGCCAATATTCAACGTTAGTGATTTAGGCATCATAGCGGATGCCAAGGCAGTACTCACACATCTTGAATCAAGATTGACTAAGTAGATTAGGTCTAGCACGCGTTGACTCCTATATTTATAAAGTAGAAAACCGTCACTCGGATTGGAGTGACGGTTTTCTGTCGTGCATTTATTTATTTGTTGAAAAGGTCGGTTGAGAGGTAGCGCTCTGCGTTGCTGGGCGAAATGGTCAATATAGTATGGTTTCCTTTGGTTTTTCTCGCAATCTTGATTGCAGCAGCCACATTCGCCCCCGTTGAGATGCCTACGAAAAGTCCTTCTTCTTTGGCAAGCAGACGCGCAGTTTCGAATGCTTCTTCGTCTTGGATGGTTACGATATCGGAATAGACATCCGTATTGAGGACGTCGGGAATGAAACCGGCTCCAATACCCTGAATTTTATGGGGACCTGGGGCATTTCCACTTAAAACCGAGGAAGTGGCTGGTTCAACTGCCACTACATGGAAATTGGTATAGTGATTTTTCAAAGTCTCGCCAATACCGCTCAGTGTTCCACCTGTACCCACCCCGGCCACAAAGTAGTCCAAGTCATCAAAATCCTTGATGATTTCTTGTGCAGTGTGCAATCGGTGAGCATTCGGATTATGTGGGTTATTGAATTGCATGGGCATGAAATACCCATGTTTCTTCACTAGATCATCTGCAACTTTGATGGATTCCTTGATACCTTTTTTTCCATCCGTAAGAATAAGTTTTGCACCATAGCCCTTTAGTATTTTCTGTCTTTCAATACTAAGGGTATCGGGCATGGTTACAATCAGCTTGTACCCTTTTGAAGCAGCTACCAAAGCGAGCCCGATCCCTGTGTTTCCGCTGGTGGGTTCGATGATGGTATCACCGGGTTTGAGCAAACCTTTCTTTTCAGCCTGTTCAATCATTTCCCTGGCAATTCTGTCTTTGACACTGCCACCGGGATTGAACCATTCCAGTTTCAAATAAATATCACTTTCAACCGTACTGGAAATACGATTTAATTTGACGATGGGGGTGTCCCCAATAGTGTCGTGTATATGGGAGTATATCATATGCAAACCTTCTTTCACTTAACAGTATAAGGTTATAAAGCCCTTTGTTCCAATAATACGGCAAAAAAAAGACGGTGTGAACCGTCTTGAGATTTAATGTTTTTGGCGCATATGTGGAAACAGAATGACATCACGAATGGATTTGGAGTTCGTAAGAAGCATAATTAAGCGGTCAATTCCCAAGCCAAGGCCACCGGCGGGAGGCATACCGTATTCAAGCGCTTCTACATAGTCTTCATCCATCTCGGTGGCTTCAACGTTGCCCAGATTCTTTTCTTCAAGCTGAGCTTTGAAGCGTTCTTTTTGATCAATTGGATTATTGAGCTCGCTGAATGCATTGGCGTATTCGCGGTTATTGATTACGAGTTCGAAGCGATCTGTGAATCGCGGATCTTCAGGATTTTTCTTGGCAAGTGGACTGATTTCCACTGGGTGCCCATAGACGAAGGTCGGTTCAACGATACTGCTTTCTACATAAGTTTCATAAAGCAGATTTAAAATGTGTCCTACTCCTGTGTTATGAACGGGAATTTCCAGCCCTTTGTTCTCTGCAAAAGTCTTGGCCTCTTCAAAAGTCATATCTTTTCTAAAGAAGTCAATGCCGAGCTTGTCCTTGACAGCATCTGCCATATGAAGACGTTTCCAGCCTTTGGAAAGATCTATGGTCTGTTCATCGTACTCCACTTTTGTAGTACCGAGCACCTCTTCGCAAACATCGGTAATAAGCGATTCGGTAAGTTCCATCATGCTTTCCATATCCCCATAAGCTTCATAGAGCTCCAGCATGGTGAATTCAGGGTTATGCTTAATGCTGATGCCTTCGTTTCTGAATGTTCTACCTATTTCATAGACGCCTTCAAAACCTCCGACAATCAGTCGTTTAAGATATAGCTCAGGGGCAATTCTCAAGTAAAAAGGCATGTCCAAAGCGTTATGGTGTGTTTTGAAAGGCCGCGCGGCAGCGCCACCCAAGATAGGATGGAGGATAGGCGTTTCCACTTCCATGAAACCTTTTTCATCCAGTTTCTTTCTAATGGCAGTGATGATTCTTGAACGCAAGATAAAGGTATCTCTAGTGGTTTCATTGGTAATCAAATCCACGTAGCGACGGCGATAGCGTTCTTCCACATCTTTAAGTCCATGGTATTTCTCGGGAAGGGGTCGAAGGGCTTTGGAGAGGTGGGTATAGTCAGTCACTCGTATGGAAAGCTCACCAGTTCGAGTTTTCATGACGGTTCCCTCAACACCGATAATGTCACCAAGGTCCGCTTTGAGGAAGCGTTCAAACATTTCTTCACCCAGAACATCTTTGCGCACATAAATCTGTACTTGACCTTTTTGGTCCATGATATGTGCGAATCCGGCTTTTCCCTTACCACGTTTGGTCATGATTCTTCCGGCTACTTTGACTGTGGGTAATGTCATTTCGCTTAATTCTTCTTTCGAATGCTGATCGTACGCTTTATGCAGAGATTCACTTGACGCGTTTCGATCAAATCTTTGGCCAAATGGGTCTATGCCCTGTTCGTCCAAAGCCTGCATTTTCTCTCTTCGTACCTGTTCTTGTTCTGTAAGTTCATCCATGATTTTTCGCTCCTATTCCAATGCATTTTCTAAGGATGCAAGATTGTCATACATTAGATTTATGTAGTTCTTGTTTTCATTGAGTTCTTCAGTAGTGATGTTGCCAACTGGATGGAGATAGAGTTTCTCAACTTCATGTCCGAGTTTATTAACTTCTGATATCAGCGTCTCTCCGGCTGGGGAAGAGGCGTTCTTTTCAAATAAGATGTAATCAAGATCATGGTCAATGATCAATTCTATGAAAGCCTCTAAATCGTTTGGAACGGTTTCATCCTCATGGGCATGGGCATTGAGGGTCAGGGCTTTAATATTCAAATCGTAAGCATCTTCAAAATAAGTGAATAGTTTCACATTGGTGACAATGGGTTTTTCAGTGTTGGTCAGAGTTGAAGTGAAATCCTCGTGTAACTTGTCAAGTTGGGCTTTCAATACGACATAGTTATTATCGAGAATAACTTGATCTTCCTCGTATTCTTCACTTAGAAAGTCCATGATGAGTTCAGCAGTTTCAAGCATTCTTGAGGTATCCAACCAGAAGTGTGGATCAGGAAGGGTTGTGATTTCAGAATGTTCATCATGGTGATCTTCGTCTTCTTCATGGTCGTGAATGAGTTCAACATTCAGGATATCAATATACTCTTCCATTTTGACAAGTTCAACGTTTTGGTCTTTAAACACTGAATCTATATTGGTTTCAATGTAGGTGTCGAATCCGGCGCCAACATGAAAAAGGAAGTCGGCATCCTGCATGTCGATGATTTCTTTTTGAGACCAGTCATGGGATTCTCCATGGACCTGTGATCCTGGTACGTATTTGACAGTGACTATATCTTCACCGATGTTGTCGAGTAGATATTTTATGGGGTATGTCGTGGTATAAACCACATTTTCGTCCTCATCAGCAGTATCATTACAGGCACTTAGGGAAAACAAAGCAAAAAACAAAGTTACTAATATAAGTGATTTTTTCATAGGATCCTCCGTTATTTATAGGACTCATTAATGATGGAATACAAAGTAGCTGCCTCGTCCTTTTTTGCATTTTCCTTAAGACTTTCTACTTTTATGGTAAGTGTCTTGTTGGCATAATTGATTAATAGAATGTCCCCTATTGATAAATGGGTACTGGATTTAGCCGTGCGATCATTAACCTTGATATGTCCGGAGTCACTGATTTCTTTAGCGACCGTTCTTCTTTTGATGATTCTGGATACTTTCAGGAATTTATCAAGTCTCATAAATGAATACTCCTTTTCATTGCAAACAAGGATGGAAGCCATCCTTGTTTTTATAAGTCACTATTTATTGGAATCTTTGTGGCCTTCAGAATTCTCAGCAGTGTCTGTTTCAGTATCCGATGTATCTGCAGATGCTTCCTCGTTTTCTTGTTCGGAAGGTTCTTTCGTTTCCTTGCTTGATTCCTTTTTAGCTTCTGCTTCTGCCGTATCCTTGTCCTCTTCACGTTTTTTCTCCAACCATGAGAGTTTGCCAGTATCGACAATTTCCATGATATCTTCGCGGGTGAGTGTTTCTGTTTCAAGTAAGAATTCCGCAATGAGTTTCAGTAAGGACAAGTGTTCAGTAAGAACGTTTTTGGCATTTTCATAACACTCGTTGATGATGTTTCTCACTTCGTTGTCAATCTCGAGTGCAACGGTATCAGAGAAGGACTTGTCTGAAGCATAATCTCTTCCCAGGAACACGTTGTTGGAGCGTTTTTCATATTGAATTGGACCAAGCGAGCTCATTCCGTATTCCGTCACCATGGACCGTGCTATTTCAGTTGCTCTTTGGAAGTCGTTGTGAGCCCCTGTTGATACTTCGTTGAAGATGATTTCTTCAGCTACACGCCCACCTAGCAGACCTGTGATTTGGTCTACAAGACTTTTACGGGTTTTGAGGAAGGATTCTTCTTGTTCAGGAAGCATGAGGTTGTAGCCCCCTGCCTGTCCACGTGGAATGATGGTAACCTTGTGGACTACGTTCGCATTGTCAAGTTTGAGACCGAGAACCGCATGGCCTGCTTCATGATGAGCAATGAAGTTTCTTTCTCTTTTTGTGAAGACACGGGATTTCTTAGCTGGACCCATCATGACCCTGTCGACCGCTTCATCAATATGATAAAGCTTGATGGCTGGAAGGTCTTCCCTTGCAGCAAGCAAGGCTGCTTCATTAAGAAGGTTCTCAAGGTCTGCACCCGTAAAACCCGGTGTGCGTCTTGCGATTTCCTTAAAGGTCACGTTTGGATCGATGGTTTTGTTATTGGCATGTACCTGCAAAATAGCTTCGCGGCCTTTGATGTCAGGTATTCCAACTGTGATTTGTCTGTCGAAACGTCCGGGACGGAGTAGTGCGGGGTCAAGGACATCCGGTCTATTGGTTGCAGCCATTACGATAATTCCGGAATTCGCACCAAAGCCATCCATCTCAACGAGCAGCTGATTGAGTGTCTGTTCTCTTTCATCATGTCCGCCACCCATACCTGCACCACGTTGTCTACCAACAGCATCCAACTCATCTACGAAGATGATGCAGGGGGCACTTTGTTTGGCAGTTTTGAACATGTCACGCACGCGGCTTGCACCGACCCCGACAAACATTTCCACGAAGTCAGAACCGCTGATTGAGTAAAACGGCACCTTGGCTTCACCGGCAACAGCTCTTGCAAGCAAGGTTTTACCGGTACCAGGAGGGCCTACTAGCAATACGCCTTTTGGTATGCGTGCACCCAGATTCATGTATTTTTTTGGATCTTGCAAGAAGTCAATGAGTTCTGATACTTCCTGTTTTTCTTCGTCCAATGCAGCCACTTCATCAAAGGTTGTGGTTTTACCCTTGTTGAGTTTCGCTTTACTCTTACCGAAATCAAAGGCTTTGTTATTGCCTCCACCGCTTCGCATAAAGAAACCGATAAAGATAACTATGAGTATGATTGGTAGTAAAATGATGAGTATGTTCCAAAAGCTGTAAGTGGACCCTTGTTTGTGCTCGTAGGTAATGTCATTGTCATTTGCGAGCTCGATCACTTCATCCAAAGCAGTTGTGGTAGGGACTTCCACCACATATTCACCGTCGTCTTGAAGGGTTCCTGTAACAGAGTAGGAGTATCGGTTGATGTCTCCTGCAATTGGCGTGGATTCAATGCTTTCTATGTTGCCTTCTTCAATTTCTTCTAAGAACTCCGTATAGGTAAATTGAATGGGATCACTGCCCGATGATGTAAACAGCCATATGGCGGAAAACACAAATAGCAGTATAAGCATCATAACGATTAAATTGCCTATTTTATTGGCTTTTTCTGGACCCGGAGGGGTTGGTTTTTTCTGTGCCATGAGTTTCACTCCTTAAATATTCATATCTAGTGTAATGGAATCGCTTTGAGAATTCAATTCAAACGTTTTTAAGAAACGGCCTTAAAGGGAAGTCCCTTAAAAGGCCGACAAAAAGCTCAGTGGGGATGGGGGTTGTCTGTTATCAAATAAACATAAAGACAATGTGTTCCATTTGAACTTTGTTGATTGGTGTTCAAATAAGGAATCCATAGAACGTTTTTGTTATCATCCGTCAGAAGCAAAATCTCGTCGCGTTTGTGTGGTACGATTTTACGATCAATGAAAAGTCTGTTGAGTTTTTTATGACCATAAGGGAATCTAATTGTATCACCATTTTCACGCGTGCGCATGATTAATGGATAGACGTCGTTATTATACCACAACACATATGGTTTTGTAAGTATCGCAGTCTTTTTTTTATCTGTCACAATCAATGTATGTGATTCATCGATTGGATAGGTTCCTGGTCTTTCTATTTTGACATAAATCGAGGGTTTGGCTTTGTTTTTTGCGATAAAGAATTCACCGTATTCCTTGTGCAGGCTAAACGCAGTATTTAGATTGATTTTGAGGTTTTTACCTGAATCAAGTTGTGCGATGAGCTCATCAAGAAATTTTTTTGAGGGGTAAAGTGATGGGATGGTGGTCTCGATTTTACGTCGCAGAAATCTACGTTTCAGTGCAGGTTCGAAGGTTGAAAAGGTAAAAGCATTCATTCTGGTTTGCTGAAACATGGGATGTTGTTCAACCTGGATGTCCAAAAAGTCGTTGAAATCCCCAAGGTCAGTCAGTGTCGTTTTGATGTTTGATTTGAAATTCGGGGTCTCTTTTTCCAAAAGTGGAATGATTTCATGTCGGATTCGGTTGCGTGTATAGATGTTTCGATTATTGCTTGAATCTCTAAAATAAGGGATTTCCCGCTCGTTTGCATAGTTGATTATTTTAGATTTTTCAATGTCTATAAAGGGTTTGATAAACAAAAATCCATCTTTGGTAGTGAGCATCTTTTTCATGGGTGATAGTCCTGAAAGGCTTCGGCCTTCCATAACTCTCATTAAAAAGGTTTCTAGCAGATCATCAAAATGGTGCGCAGTCAGCAAGGTGTTTGAGTGGTATTTCGAGGCTGTCTTTTTCAAAAATGATTGTCTGAAAATACGGGCGTTTTTTTGAAAATTACCTTTGGAGTCGTCTTC
>JAGYML010000022.1 GCA_018400615.1 bacterium
TGCCATCTTTCATTATGCCCTTGATTGCCAAGTCCGTAGTGGACAAACTGCCTTTTCGAATCGTCTTTCCCATTATCCAGACGATGTTCCTCATGTCCATGGCCTGGCTGATATTTTTTGTAGGAGGTTCCCTCACCGCGACAGCCTTCATATTGTTTTACGGGACCGCATTCGCCGTACAGAATGTTTCCATGAATACCCTTTGGCCCACCTATTTCGGGCGTAAGTACCTGGGGTCGGTGCGTGGCGCCGGTACCATCTTCATGGTGATTGGAAGTGCGCTTGGCCCCGTACCATTTGGTGTCTCGAAAGATATCACCGGAGACTACAACGCCGCCATCTTCATCATGATGGGGATGAGTTTTATAGCCTTGATCATGGGACTCATGTTAAAAAAACCTCACAAGGTATAATCATTAAAAAAACGCTTGAAATTGAGTCAATTTCAAGCGTTTTTTTTATGCTTTATCCTCAGTCTTGAGACTGGTCAAAGCGGTAAAGTACGGTGGCGATAATGAGGCCGTATACAATGCCTGCAAAAAAGCCCGTAAAGTCGTTGAAGCCCGTGGTAATATAAAAGGCGAAAGACACCACGAATCCTAGAATTCCACCCTTGATCAGGGCGTTTTTAAGTGCGCGTTCAGGCTTTGCCAAGCCCAGCATGAGTCCGATAAGTACTCGGTTGTACCAAAAAGCTGTCAAATACAGTGGGTCCAATGCTTCATCACTTCTAAGCATCGCCCCTACAATGCATACAACGCCCAGGGCTGCGCCCATTGCGAGACTGATTGATAGTCGTTTGATATGATCACTCCTCTTGTGTGTCGTTTATGATGGCTTGATCTGGGAAAACATGGTCTTCAAATATCTCCACTATCATGGGATCGAATTGGGTTCCGGCATACTGTTTCAACTCTTCAAGGGCCGCTTCTTTAGTCATAGGTTCACGGTAAGGCCTCTTTGAAGTCATGGCTTCGAATGCGTCAGCCACACTGATAATGCGGGCAAAGAGGGGGATTTTATCACCCTTCAAGCCTTTTGGATAGCCTGAACCGTCATACCATTCATGATGGTAAAGAGCGTGTTCTGCAAAATCCGAGTATTCGTCGGCAGCCCTGAGTATCTGGTAGCCAGTCTCCGTATGCCCTTTTGTGATAGTGTATTCCTCTTCACTGAGCGCGGTAGGTTTGTCGATGATGGCATCTGGTATGGAAATCTTTCCAATATCATGGAAAATTCCGGAAAGTTCCACTTCACGCAAATCATCATCACTCAAACGCAAGTTCCTACCAATGGCTTTGCATATCTTTCCTACTCTGAGTGAATGCACGCGTTCCTGTTCAAATTTATCGGTGAGGGTTTTCAAAATTGCATGGATGGTATGGTTTCTCGCACTCATGCCCAATGTAAGTTTTTGTTTGTACATCATGTCTTCGGATTCTTTGAGTATCTGAGTGATTTTAGTGGATTCATGGGTTTTCATAGCGGATCCAATCGCTAGGGATAACGTCACATTGCGAATAACGGTCTCTTTCGTGCGTTCATAAATCTCTGTTTTGAGTTTCTCCATTTTCTGATAGGAAGTCTTGGGGAGAACGATGGTGAATTCATCGCCACCGATTCTTGAAACGATGCCTTTGTGCTTGACAGACTTTTTCAGGATTTCAGATACGGCAATCAAGGCTTCATCTCCCAATTCATGGCCATACGCATCGTTTAGAATCTTGAGACCATTCAAATCTATCATCAATATGCCCAGTGGATAGTACTGCTTCTTGTCGAGTCTGGAGAGTTCTTCTGCAAAAAAGCGACGGTTTTTGAGTCCGGTCAGATAATCATGAAGGCTCAGGTATTCCACTTCCTGTTGTTTCCTTAGTTGTTCAGTGACGTCTCTGAAAACCAGGACGACTCCAGTAATGCGATTCTGTTTATCTAAAATGGGTGAGGCACTGTCTTGAATGATGAATTCTTCACCATTTTCTGATAATAAAAGCGTGTTGTCTTGAAGTGACGTCTTGGCGCCTGTTCTCAATACTCTGGTTACAGGATTCTCTAGCTTTTCACGTGAATCAGCATCCACTATGTTGAAAACCTCATTGAAAGGTTTGCCGAGGCTTGCTTCACGCGTCGTTCCAGCAAGGTCCTCTGCAACACTGTTGAAAGCCGTAATGATGCCTTTATCGTCTGTTGATATGACCGCGTCACCTATGGCCAACAACGTGGCCTCAGCACGTTCTTTTTGGATATAGAGTTCCTTTTCAAGGGCCAAACGTTTTGTCACATCGTTTGCGATTGACAAGACTGCGTCCTGTTTATCTTTGAAGCTGCCGATATTGGAACTGTAAAAATCCCAGATCAGGATGTCGCCTTCCTTGGTATGAACTGGAAACTCGCCCTCATAAACAGGTTCTTTCTTGTCATATACGGACATGATCTTGTTTTTGGTTAACTCGAAGTCGTCCTTTGGATAGGCTTTTTCAATCCACTTGTCAAGTGTGTCAATTTCTTCTTTTTTATACGATGTTTTATTGAACCAGCTTTTGCTTATTAGGATGATGTTGCCACTTTTTTCATGAATCATGATGGGAATCGGCGCTTCTTCTATCGCTTTTTTGAAGCGCTTGTGGTATTCGAGATCATTTCTTTGTCTGACCAGGCTGTCACGTTTTCTGAAAATGAGTACGCCGTAAATCACCCCAATGACAGGGAAAAACACAAGCATTATGACAGCGGTTTCACGTATGATGTCAAATCTGACGGACTTTGGTAAAAGCAAAAACAGTAAAAGCATTGCCCCATGGTTTACCAGGCCGAGGCCATAAAGCAAAAATACGCGTCTGACTTTTCTATCTTTGCAGCGGTCGTAAAAGAAGTATCTGAAGACGTACCCGATAATGAAAGCGGCAGTGGCCGCACTGATCCCCGTAAGTGTACCGGCACCACCTATGAAAAGACGCATGATAACGGCCGTCAAAGTCACTATAATACCGGGAATCAATCCGAAGAACAGGGTGGATATGCTTATAAAGATAGCACGGGTGTCAATGACGATCCCTTGATCGCGGTTGATTGTGATGGTTGTGAACATGATAGCGACCATGACAACTGCGAGCATGCTGCCCACCAGAAACTGATAAATCATTTTGTTTTTGGTCTTGTCTAAAGGAATCATGGAATAAAGAATGGTCATCGACAACAATAATATGGCATTGACCAATATATCGATTAAACTCAGTTCATTCATGGAAAGCCTCCACATGCGACATACTTTATTATACCCCTAAATAGGATTTCATACAATTGCTTAACTCCAATCAAAGGTTCGCCTCTTAAGCAAGCCTTTTTTCAGGGCTTTTTAGAGACCGAAACCTCAATCATCGGAATGTTTTTTCCAAAAATCCTTGATGAACGTCTGAATGTATTGATCTTCGTGAATGGTAAGAGGGCGCCAGTGCGTGGGCATGAGGGCACTGTATTTCCCCATGGCATACCGGCTGTCAAGCAGGATTGCGATGCCTCTGTCTTCATCGGTTCTTATGACGCGTCCCACAGCCTGAATGACTTTGTTCATACCGGGGTAGGTGTAGGCGTAATCGAATCCGTTGAGTCCTACGGACGTATAGTAGTCACGCAGAAGCTTGTTTTTTGTGGAAAGGGCTGGAAAGGCCACTCCCACGACCAATACCCCCGATAACATGTCGCCTACATAATCAATGCCTTCACTGAATGAGCCCCCCAGAACCGAGAACAGTATTTTCGAGTGGGGCGTTGCTTCTTTGAAGCGGTTGAGAAAATCCCTTCTCTCTCTCAAGGTCATGCCTCTTTTTTGAACCATGACATGGTAACTGTCCTTATCAAACACCTCAAGGACCATGTTGAGATACTTGTAGGATGGAAAAAAGGCAATGTAATTCCCTTTTTTGCTTTCGAGCATCGCATAGAGGGTATCAAGAATTCGCCCTACACTCTGTGGACGGTCGTGGTAGCGTGTCGAGGTGGACACATCAACCATGAGGCCAAGAGCGTCCGGATCGAAAGGACTCGGGACTTCAAAGGGCTTGCCCAAACCTTTGGTAATGAGGTTCGAGAAATAGTCAAACGGTTTCAGTGTGGCGGAGAAAAAGACTGAGCCCTTGGCGTAGGTTCGCACAATTTCACTCACTGGAGTGGAAGCGTCGAGGCACACGATGTTGAAGGTGATGTCTTTTAAGTCCGAATCTTCTTCGATGGTAAAGCGAAAGGCACTGGTGAAGTATTCACTGATGCGGGAGAATTCAAGGACCTCGAAGTACGCTTCGCGAATGGCTTTTCTTTTTTTGTGTTTCTTGTGGGTTTCGAGTAAGTCGGCAAGGGTCATGACAAGACTGTTGATGCTATCAAGAAGCGGTTCACTCAAAAAGGTATCTATGTAAAGACCGGTTTTCCTGATTGAATGCGTCTCAATCAGACGGTCCATTTCACTAAGGAGTCTTTTTACTTTGCCAAGGGGAGAGGGTTTGATGCCTTTAAGCGAGTGGCTCATCGCCTTTATCTTGGAATAGGGAAGGCTCGCTGAATGCATCGAACGTGTTCTGTCTATGAGGTTGTGGGCTTCATCCACTAGAAGCTTGGGCTTGTAAGTCGTGTCTTCAAAATAGCGTATCAGCTTGATTCTAGGGTCGAAGACATAATTGAAGTCGCAGATGATGACATCGGCGTAGTTTGAAATATCAAGGGCGAAAGCATGTGGGCAGATTTTGTGGTATTCTCCATACTTCATAATCAAATCCTGATCATACACGTCATCATGGACAAAAATGTCTTGAAGCGCATCTCTCAAGCGATCGTAATACCCTTTTGCATATGGACAGATATCAGGGTCACAGTCCACTTCATCGCGCAGACACATGTTTTCCTTGGAATTGAGGGTAATCGCTTTTATTTTAAGCCCGTGGGCCTTCAAGTCTTCCATGGTCTTGACTGCGATGGTTTTCCCGGCATTTTTCGCAGTGAGAAAGAAGAGTTTTTCCTTTTCATCTTTCAATGTCTTGAGTCCTGAAAAAAGTGCACCAATGGTTTTTCCGATGCCTGTAGGGGCCGTGGCGTAGAGGATGGTTTCACTCATCAGGGTCTTGTAGACGGCGCCCATGAAATGGTATTGGCCTTCGCGGTAATTGTCATGTGGGAAGGTGAGACCTTCCAACGATTTTTCTTTTTCGAATTGATGGGTCTCATAAATGATGAGCCAGGCCTTGTAAGCTTCGACTGCTTTCAAGACATCTACTTTCACGCTTTCAAAATCCACTTCTTTTTTCAGAGTCTTGATTTCTCTTGAAGGGTGATGGATATACGTTAGCCAGAGGGCAAGGTTTTTTTCTCCGTGTTCAAGCATATACATATAGGCATAGAAACGGGCTTGCATCATATGCGCGGGGAAGGTGGATGCATCCATCAGCTTGAGGGCGGTCTCAGTACTTTTGATTTCCTCTATGATGTGGGTGCCACCCCGTTTCAAGAGGCCATCAAGACGCCCTCTTAGATGCAAAGTGAAATCCGAGTCTTCAAACGTCGTTTCCAAGTGGACTTCGCTCAAGTCATCAGGGGTGTAGCTTCTTTGTCTTTCAAGGTGAAGTTCCTGACCAATCAAACGGTTCTTCTTGCCCTTGGTCTGGCTTTCCAGATCACCCGTTCCATACAGGAACTTCACAAGGGCTCGTACCGATATGTTTTGTGTGGCCATGCGACACCTCCTTAATTCTGACTTGGTTCTTGTTTCATTATAAACCATAATGGGGTTTGTGCATAAAAAAAGTGCCCAAAGGACACTTATGAAATAAGTATTCGGTTGAAAAAGCCGTTGAGGTGATGGACGGGTGTCATGGTAATGAATGCGTCTGGATCAATCGCCACAATCACTTTTTCAATATCATAGACTTCGTGTACCTGAAGCACCATCCAAAGAACCTTCCTGCGTTCATTTGTATAAGCACCCCTTGCGTTCATCATCGTCATGCCTCTGATGGATTTTTGGATGACAGCATCCTTGATTTCATCCCCATGCGAACTGAGAATGTCGAGTCGTACACGTTTGTAGGCTGTGTGAAGCTTGTCTATCAACATATTGGTCACGATGAAGCTCACGAGTGTGTAAAAGGCAAACTGCGCATCAAACACAAGCAGGGACACCCCTAGGATGATGGTGTTGACGATGATGCCGATGTAGCCGATGCTCATCTGCAGTTTCAAAGACAGGTATTGCGCGACGATGTCCAAACCGCCCGTGGATGCTCCGCTTTTAAGCGTCATCGCCGCGCCCAGTCCAATCAACCCGCCTCCAAGGACACTCATCGCGAGAATCTCTTCGCCTATGGGGACCGGATTCGCTTCAAAAATCCCGATGAACAGGCCTTGTAAAATGATTGAATACATGGAATAATAGACAAACCTTTTTGAAATGCCTTTGAGTCCGAGTATCATGATTGGGATGTTGAGTATCACAATCCAAAGCCCCAGATTGAGTGACAGACCCATTTGCGTAACCCCGTACTGAGCGAGTCTCGCAAACCCCGTAAGTCCTCCAGGCAGAAGGTCAGCGGGTACGATGAAATAGCTGACTCCAATTGAAAAAATAATGGTACCGAATGTAATAAACATCATGCGTTTGATTTCAACATGTAAATTCATGGTCTTGCCCCCTTGTTTATAAGCCTTGTATACTTTAAGCAAAAATTGTGAATTTGTCAATTGATATTGCTTTATTTCAGCTTCAAAATCATGGTATACTTTTTATGAATGGAGGTTATTATGGAATTAAACGCAAATATGGACCCAAACTTGCTTTTAAGTCTCGTGAATACCAAACTGAGAAATGATTACAACAGTCTAGAAGACCTTTGCAAAAGTGAGCACCTGGAACCCTCTCTCATTGTGAAGACGCTTGAACTGATTGATTATTACTACGATGAAGACGAAAACCAATTCAAAGCCAAATAAAAAACTTCCCAAGGGAAGTTTTTTTATTGATAGACCTTGATAGACTTCACGGTGAATGTCTGTGGGAAGGCTTTTTCATCAACGGCGCCTCCGAGCATCCCCCCCACAGCCAGATTGATGATAAGGTGAAAAGGATGATCGAAGGGCCAGCCTTTGTGTGATGTATCCTTGCCGTGTTCACCTTTGACATACTTGACGACGGATTGTCCGTTGAGTTCGTATTCAATACTGTCCTCAGTCCAGATGAGGGAATAGGTGTTGAAATCATCACTCACACCCGGGACATGAAGCTTGTTGAAGTATTCAGAATCCTTCGTGTGGTTGTAGCTTTCGGTGTGCACGCAAAGATAAAGTTTGTCGAGTTCGTTGCCCACATGTTCCATGATGTCGATTTCGCCGCTTTTCGGCCAATGGCCGTAGCGTCCATCATTGCTCATCATCCAAAGCGCCGGCCATGTGCCTTTGCCCTTGGGAAGTTTCGCTACGATGTCGATGCGTCCATACTGGAAATAGAATTTGCCTTTGGTATGGAGTCTCGCACTTTCAAACTTGCCGTTTTCATACGTTGCTCTCAGGTTGAGACCCTGTTCGTCAAAAAAGAGATTCTTCAATTTGTCCGTATAACTTTGAAGTTCACGGTTGGGCCACTTGTCGCCCACAGCGATGGTAAAATCCTCTGGATCGAGTTTTTGGGTATTTACAAAATCAAAATGCTTAATCAACTTCATATTTTTCCTACCTTTTTGTAAGTGGTTTTGTACTGTCTCCCTTGATAAGGTGCGTATCCACCGTGATGGTTTTCCCGGATTGATCCACACGCTCCTTGTTGTCAATGTAGGTGAGCAGATTGTCTGCCGCAAATTTCCCCATGGCCTGTGTATCCTGTAAAATGGTAGTCAGTCTCGGGGTGATGAGTTGACCCAGATCAATCCCGTCGAATCCGACCAGGGAGAAATCTTCAGGTACGCTCATACCTGCGTCCTTAATGGCTTCAATGGCCCCGATTGCCAGTAAATCTGACGCACAGAAAATAGCCGTTGGTGGGTCTTCAAGACGCATGAGTTTCTGCATGGCCGTGTAGCCTTCCGCTTTGGAGAAGTACGTGCCGTTTGCCAGGTATTCTTCCCTTGAGTCAAGCCCGTGGTAAGCCATTCGTTTTTCATAGAGTTCCTTACGTTGTCCTCCGATGTATGAATCCAGTTCCCCATGGATATGGGCGATTTTTTCATGGCCCAGTTCCACAAGATGGTCAATGGCCTGATTCACGCCTGTTTCGTTGTCTGAAATAATGGTGGTCACCTTGTTGAAGTTGAAATCAATCATCACCACAGGCAACTCAGAATGGTAGAGTTCTTCCATCTCCGGAGTATTGAAATCAGCGCAAAGCACTAAAATGCCTTCGACTTGTTTGCGAATGGAATGCTGAAGGTAGGAGCCGTTTTGATTCCCCATGCTTCTTGCGAGAAACAGAATGTCAAAGCCTTCTTTTTCCACCTTCGTCTTGAAACTCTCGAGTATTCTTGAGAAGACAGGGTGTTGAAGCCCCTGGTTGGTGTTTTCTTCAAAGACCACGCCGATGGTATAGGAGTGGGCGGTTTTGAGCGATCTGGCAGAACTGTTTGGAACATAACCCATTTCTTCACACAGTCCGATGATTCTTTCTTTGGTTCTTTTCGCTATATCAGGATAGTTGTTTAACGCTTTTGAAACCGTGGTCACACTGTACCCTGATACCTTCGATATATCTTTGATTGTAACCATTTGACACACTTCCCTTACTAATACAGAATGTTACACTGTTTACAGTGTATATGAATTCGAGAAACTAATCAAGTTTGAAACCACGGTTGTTGGTCTCTATAAAGCGTTTTTAATTGGATGTCTGAACGGTATGTGTGACCATGTCGGATTTGTTATTGGCAAAGTCACGGGCTACGATACCGACTTCATAAGACGTGCCGGGCTCCAACCCTTCGATATTGAAGGCGTTCAGTGTGGTCGAACCTACGAGTGCATTGTCCACGAATATGTCATATTCATGCACAGCCACGTCGTGGGTCGACTTGTCCCAGTGAAGGCGAACGGACTGGCTCGTGCTTTGTGCCATTTCAATCTCCGTAGGGTCGGTTGGGGCCTCTTCGCTCATGCCTTCATAATCTTTTTGATAGACACGAACATAGTCGACTTCCATCTTGGTGGGGAAAGCATCCGGATCGACGCCTTGTGCGCCTCCCCAGTTTCCACCGACTGCCACATTCAAAATAAGATGAAACGGTTGGTCAAACGGCCAGGCTTCAGAATTTTCAATCCCGATATTGGCATCAGGATTGAATCCGAAATAGGCAAACTCCTCCCCGTCAATCATAAGGACGATTCTACCAGGTTCCCAGATCATCTCATAAAGATGAAAGGCTTCTTCAGCGTCAGGCACAGACTTTGAAAATCCGATTTGTGTGCCGAGTCCATGATTGTAGGCCCCGGTATGGATGGTTCCATGCACGACCCCTGGGTCATAGCCGACATATTCCATGATGTCGATTTCACCACTGTGTGGCCAGTCACCATAACGCCATTCACTTGGAAGCATCCAAATGGCAGGCCATGTACCGCGTCCGCTTGGTACTTTGGCCCTTACTTGAATACGGGCATACTCCCAGTCGCCACGGAATTTGGAAACCAGACGGGCTGAAGTGTAGTCATTGCCCTCATGGTCTTCTCTCAAAGCCTCTATGTTGAGAATACCATCTTCCACGTAGGCGTTGTCCAGGTCATGCTCAGTATAATACTGAAGTTCGTTGTTGCCCCAGCCATCTCCACCGACGTCATACCCCCAGTAATCATTGCTTGGAAGGCCGTCTTCATCGAATTCAGAGCACCATACAGGCTGCCAGTCATCGATGTTTTGCATGGATTCACAGTCTTCACTGACGATACCCCTATCATCATAAGGTTCTTTGGTGTCATTGGGCTCATCGTTTTCTTCGCATGCGGCGAGGGTGAGCATCAATATGAAGAGCATGGGTAGACTCAATAGTTTTTTCATAATTATTCTCCTGTAATTCCCGTCCGGTCGATACTTTCAACAAAGTGTTTTTGTGTGAAGAAGTAAAGCACGAGCAAAGGAAGTAATGATAATATATTTCCAGCAAGGCTTACGGCCTGCATGAGTTCGCGGGCTCTTGAGCCTTCAGGATAGATGGCGGTAAATTCGTTGATGTATTGCTCGACTCTGAGTGGAAGGGTCATCATATCACTGCCTCTTAGGAACAGTCCTGCAAGGTAGGTTTCGTTGTAATACCACACGAAACTGAAAAGAAACACGATGATGATGGAGGGGACAGCAAGTGGAATGGCCACCCTTGTGAAGATTTTAAGAGGGCCTGCCCCATCAAGCTGGGCACTTTCCTCGAGACTTTTGGGTATTGTTTTGAAAAATGAATAGAAAAGCAGGATGTAAATTGGTCCGTTGAGTCCCTGACCGAGAATGGCCGGATAAACAAAGGCACGAATGCTACCGAGGAGTTCATAGTTTGCATACATTCTGAACGTTGGAAGCATGGTGATTTGAGGGGGAATGATGAACGCCATGATCATCAGGGTCATGAGTGTTTTCTTGAATGGAAGATCATAGCGTGCGAAGCCATAGCCTATGAAGGCACTGGAGATGGTCGCGCTGATTGCGGGAACCCCCGCAAGAATGAGTGCGTCCAACAAGGCTTGAGGATAATTGAGGTCCTGCCACACGATGCGGTAGTTTTCCCAGTTGAGGTTTGTGGGAATCCATCGTACGGCGACATTGATGATGTCACTCATGGACATGAAGGAGTTCGTGACCATGTAAAGCACCGGATAAAGATACACATACCCAAGACTGATGAGCAAGGTGTAAATCAGCAACTTGAAAAGCAGACCATTGGTCATCTTGCTGCCAAACATCAGGGATTTGATACGTGATTTGACTTGATTGTATTCCTTGTTTTTGAGTTTTTCTTTCATGAATTTGAAGAAGGCTCTTTGTTTTTTGAACGGTGTCATGTTCTGGACCTCCTTCTTATGTTGATGATGCCTACAAACAACAAGATGATGATGCTCATGACTATGAAGTAGACCCATGACAAAGCCGAGGAGTATCCATAGCCCGTCGTTATGGCGTCCGTTGATTCACCGAGCATCACGTTTTGAATGTAGATGATGACTTCATTGAGACTGAAGACACTCATCGAAACCACGGTATAAACGACTGTGACGGTGATTAAAGGCATCAGTGAAGGCAAAGTGATTTTCCAAAATGATTCCCACGGACCCGCACCATCAATGGACGCGGCTTCATAAATGGCCTTGTCGATTTTTTGCAGTCCCGCAAGCAATATGAGGATTTGAATGCCCGCAAACCAGAATACGAGAAGTATCTGGTTGAAAAGTGCTTGAAGCGGGTCGGCGATGAAGCCCCCGACGTTTGAGAGTATCTGATCAATGATGTCGTAGTCTTCAATGGAAGGAAGGGTCGTAGCCCCTTGACTTATCAGTATCGCAATGACAGGCCCCGAAGTGATGATGACTGGGAGAAAGAACACTGTTCTCCATGCGCCCTTGCCCTTGATATCCTGATTGATGAGCATGGCGATAACCAGTGCGAAGACAATGGTTATCGAAACATTGATAAGCATTTCAACGCCGTATTGCATGAGTATTTCCACAAAATAGGGATCATTTAAGAATATGGCCTTGTAGTTGTTGAAGCCTTCAAAGGCGAGGTTCAGATTCTGTCCATCAAGCTGGACCTTGAAGAAACTCAGATAAAGACTGTAAAATACCGGATACAGTGTGAATATGAGATACCCTATGATCCATATGAAGATAAAGGCGATGCCAATCATGTGCTCTCTTCTTTTGTGCGTGATTGTGTAAGTGAATTTGGAGAAGAACACGACGTCTGTCTGACGTTTCATAATCACTTTGTTGTGAGTGAGGATGGACCCGGCTTTTCTAAGCGGTTTGAACAGATACTTTTCACTGGGTTGCTGAATGAACTTCTGATAGTAAGGCACGAGTTTCTTCAGTGCTTTGAAGGGAATCAGTTTTTTGAGATGTTTCATCACGACTCACCCCCGACATAGTAATCCAGTGGGGCAATGAGCGCACCTTCATAAGTGATGGACTGAGAGGTGTAGTTGATGACGATGGTGACGCCGTTTGAATAAGTAACCTCCACGACGCCTGTTTCAAGCACATCACGGCTCTCTATGGACGCGCCTCTTACATATTGCAAGGCTTCGTTCATATAATGGTATTCATCAATGATACTGGTCTTCCATTTGTCAAAATGGGTGGAGAACATGTATTCGATGTCAGTCCCGCTTAATTCGTTGGATTCCTGTTCACTCAGAACGTATGAAGGGTAGATATTGAAATCAATCAACATCAGAACCTGTTCACGGCCAAGTGAATTGAAGTTCATGAACTGACTGTAAAGATCCATATGGCCACTCAAAGCTATCGGCAACAAAGGCACCAGATCATCATAATAATTCAGTTGTGAATTGAACAGAGGCATATTGAAAAATTCGTCTGTGTAAGGATAGGCATAGGCGTTTGGATAAAGAAACCCCGATTTGCCTTCGTAGGCTTCCATGACCGCCTGGTAGTGTTCAAGGGAATCCTCACGCTTGTAGATGCCGTTATCATAATAAGAATAGACCGTGGAGCCCATCTGCTCAAAGAGCATGTTGGCTTGGTCCTCTGAGAAATCTTCCAGATGGTCCAACGCGAGGTCCTGTGTTTTTTCAGGGTAAAGAAGGTAATGGTTCTTGTAAGTGCAACTTTCGCACTCGAAATCCAGTTGGAAACGATCGACGCCTTGTGCCACATCACTTCTGTAAGTGATATTATCCGTCGCATTGGTCGCCGATACGTAATTGTTCAAAAGGTAGATATCATGGTCACTGATCAGATCTCTGAAGGCATTGTTTCTGCCAAGTCTGTTTTCGTAATCGAGTTTGCTCGGGAGATGTCCCGAATACCCACCGTCATTCCAGCCCATCAGTGAAATTTTCTGATTGACGAGATTGGCGTCCTTGAAAGTCTTTATCATGCGTGACACGTCATCCACACTGGTCATTTCAACGACCGAATTGCCAATGAACTGATTTCTCGAATCGCTCATGAGATATTGTGTGTGAATGGGAATGTTCAAATCCGTTGGGGTGATGGGACTGATGATGGCTTTGTCACTGAGGGCATCCCGGTAGTTTTTGGCGATACCCGTGTAGGACGCATGGGCACCCTCTAGGAAATTATAGTGCACAGTGATGTCTTCTGACAAAGTATCCGCTACCCGTCTCGCACCCCCTGATCCGTCACTCGTAAAGCTTTGACGGTAGGTTTGGCGAACGTCGAATTTAGGGAATATGAGGTTGTAATCCTGGTTGGCCGATCCGTTTGGATAGGCAAGCAGTCGGGCATTGATGTCCCCAGATTCTATAATACCGGCCATGGCGTGTTGGAGATGCCCGTGGACCACGCCAAACAAAGGCATGGAAAGTGGATAGGACGTTACGCTTTGTCTGGTGGATACAAGGCCATTGTTTGAGCCATAGAAGCGTTCTTCAAACGGGGTGCCGAATTGTCCGGCGTTGTCTTCATAACGGATAATGGCGCCGACCCCATCAGGAATCACCATATAGCCTGGTACTTCATCAAGTTTTGTGGCCCCCAGAGCCGGGAATAGAATAATGCTTGATAGCGTCGTCCACTCATCTTCTTCTTGTGCAATGCTTTCCTGTGGAATATGGGCTTTGAGACCCTGATCGGTAAGCGTCACTTCCAACGTCATTTCAACGTCGATTTCCGTAAGGCCCATGTTGATCATGTATTCCAGGTCATAAATGCCATCAAGGTAATCATCATAAAGGCGTGAACAGTTTCGCGTCGAACAGTAGCCTCCGATATCGATATCGAGGCTCACACCATTGTCTATCGACGCCACATCGACACTGAACTCGGTATCGATCAGGCCTATGTTGGTGTTTTCCGACATGTTTTGTTCCTTGTTGATGTATTCAATGCCGATCCCACTTGAAAGCAGACCGTCATAATTGCCGGCATCGGGCTCTTCAAGTGCGGTGGACCACACATACCCTGAGTCGGTTTGTCTGACTTTGAAATTAAGGGTGGTTTCATTCATGTAAAGCTCATGGCTTGCGTTGCTTTCAATGAGGACATCCTCATCGGTAATAGGAATAAAGGTGTCCGGGTCAACCGGCGTATCATCTTCAGGTTTTGAATAGAGACTGCTGTTTAGTTTCTGTTGTTCGATGTAATTGTAGTAATCATTGTCTGGTGAACCTGCGTTGTAGGTATCACTGGTTTTTGCGTGAATGAACACAATACTCAAAGATAACATGAGTGTTGCAATGAGTAAGCGTTTAATGAATTTAGACACGTTGCAACACCTCCATGGATATATCTTTAATGACTATGAACAACTCGTTTAAAAGCATATAGATGATGAATGTACCCAGCATCAGCATGACCATCGTGAAAGCGGAAATAAAGATGGATTGGAGTGTTTCCTTGATGGTGTAGTAGTGCGTCTCCTTGACCATGAAGAAGAAATAGATAATGGTAAGAATAAGCGCAATGGTCTGAATGAAATCAAGGAGGAACGCCTCATTGTACGTGAGTGCCTGGGACATGAATGTCAAAATCGGCAACGCTATGAAGAATGGGAAGATACTGAAAATCGTGGTGATGTACACATCTTTGAAACGTCCTTCACCTTCACGGATGGAGCCAATCAGATAATTGGCAAGCACCCACAAAATAATCGGAAGGAATATTTTAATCATTTCTTCTCCAATATTGATGGCTGAAAGCACACGGAAATTGAATAGGAAATTGAGTTCATAGATATAGTGAATGTAAAAGAGGAAATAAAGCCCCAGAAGGATGGTTGCTGGGAAATAGCCAACCCGATCTTTACGTTTGATTTCATAGCTGGCATCGGCAGGGTTTTTCAGATAGCTGAACACAAACATGATCTGATCAAACGTCTTGCTTTTCTTCTTGGCTTTTTTATACCCGGACTTCACCGGATCCGTCGCATAATGCATGAATTTGGCTTTCAAGTTGATGACATACAGAAACAGCCAAACGAAGATTACGGTGATAATGATGCCCACATTGTCCAAAAGCCAGTCGTTTCTGACTTCCCACAATGCTTCACTGTACCCACTGCGTTCATAGGCGATTTCATAGGATTCAAGGGCTTCTTCGTATTCACCGAGTGAATAGTGGGCATTGCCCATGCCTTGGTGGGCAAGGTCAAAGAAATCATTCATTTTGAGGACTTCCTGCCAAGGCTCCTGACTTTCAAGATAAAAGCCTTCCTGATAGCTTTCAAGAGCCGTATGAATAAGATTCGCAAATTCAGTGGGCATATAGATTTTCATCTGTCCCGCAGCTCGGTCGATGGCATAGAGATTGAAGTCACTGTCCACCGCAATCGCAGTCGGTACGTTGAAAAGGCCTTTGATTTGTTCAGAGACGTCCTGGCCTCCGAACATGAAAAGCAGGTTGCCATCACGGTCATACTCATAAATTCTTCCTGAATCCGTGATTGTGTAGATGTTGCCAATGGGGCCGACGGCTACGTCGGTCATGTCCGTGGCGTTGTAAACTTGTGGCAACAGGTTCTCACCACTGATGTTCAGACGTTTGACGCCATCCCCGGTAACACCTTTTGAAACGGTGTGTATGAGGCCCCTTTCATCAATGGACATGTTGGTGACTTCAGGGGGCGTAAGATTGAAAAGACGGGCTTGTTGTTCTTCAGTGAAGAAAGTGTATTGAATGATGGTTCTGAGGGTAGGTTTGATGGTGTTGGTTCCATAGTATCCCAGGAACTGGCCGTTGGGACCGAATTGTGCGAGCCCTCGTGTGCCCTGATTCAGTATGTAGACATTGCCATGGTTGTCTCCGACAATTTTCTTGGGTTGGAAGGTGATGTTGCCAAAAAGGGGAGAATTGGGGCGTGTATAGGTTTGCAGTATGGTGCCCTCATCATCCAGCCTATAAGCTATGTTGCCACCGCGGTCGGCGATGAGTATATCCCCTGCGTCATTGACATGAACCCCTGTAGGATTGATGAGAAAATCCTCACCCAGCACAGTAATGGCTTCACTGTCGAGATTGAAGACAATCAACTTCCCTGTTTCGCCATTGTTTGACACGATGTAGATTGTGTTGTTTTGGTCAATGTGTATGTCATTGGGCTCATCAAGCGAGACCCCGAAGACTTCACTTGCACTGCTGATTGGCGTATAGGCGGTTTGAGTTCTGACGCGCTGGTTGTTGCTGGTGGTATAGGTATGATAGCGTGTAGGTGATTCCGCAGTGACTGTCGTGCCGAGAACACTCACCAGGGTTAGCAGTAAAAGCGCCGTTAAAAGTTTTTTCATTAGTTGATACCTGAATGTGCCATCGTATTGATGACTTTACTTTGCAGGAATATGAACAGAATCAAACTCGGCACAAACATAATCAGACCCGCAGCGGCGAGCATGCCTTGACCGGCAGGTGTATTGGCTGGCGCGCCTCCTTGCTGCATAACCAGTGTATTGAAATAAAATGGCAGCGTCTTCATCGCTTCATCATCGATGAATAGATTCGGACCGATGGGATCATTCCAAAGAATCTGGAATGAAAGAATCGCGACGGTTGCAAGTGCAGGCATGATGACCGGCACAATCACTTTTAAGAATATCTCCATTTCGCTTGCTCCGTCTATCTTGGCAGATTCTATCAGCTCATTCGGTGTCTGATCTATAAACTGCTTAACCAGGAAAAGGCCCACAGGGAGCGCGATAAGAGGTAGTATGAGAGCCATGTATGAATCAATCAGACCCAGTCTCGCAATGGTGATATATCTTGGTATGGTGACTGCAATCGGCACAAACATGAGTGCAAGCGTATTGATTTCAAAAAGCAGTTTTTTGCCTCTGAAATGGAGTTTGGACAGTCCATACGCCGCAAGCGAGGTTACCAGTATGGAAAGCATGACTCCTAGCACCGCTACAACGATGCTGTTAAAGACATAACGACTGAACGGTACCCCTCCATTGGATGCCAATTCAGCAAGATCCCTGAAATTTTGGAATGTGGGTCTTCTTACCAGAAATCTTGGTGGGAAGGCGTACAGTTCATTTCTAGGTTTGAATGCGTGTGAAAAAATAAAAAGTATCGGTAGACCGAAAAAAGCAGTCATCGGAACCAGGACGAAATAGAATTTCAATTGGCTTCGGTGGAATTTTTTCGGGTTTATCTTCATTCCGGAAAATTTCGACATAATTTCACCCCTAGTTCCTTTCTCCGAGTATTGAGAAGGTGCCTTTACTTATTGCATAGATGATGATTAGCAGTATGACACTGACCGCTGAGGCGTAACCCATCAAATACCTGATGAACCCGAAGTCCTCTATGTGGTTGACCATGAGCTGACCCGCGTATTGTGGAGTTGGGTTGTTCCCAGAAAGCTGAACGCCGATGGCCCCGACTGAGAAAGTTCCAACAACCGCCATGACGGCTCCAAAAAGCATCTGTGGTTTCATGGATGGAATGGTAATATAGAAGATTTCCTGCCATCTGTTTTTAAGGCCATCCATGTACGCGGCTTCATATAGTGACTGATCAATTCCGAGTATCCCCGCAAGCATGGCGAGGAATCCTACGCCCATACTGGTCCAAAGTGATACGATGATCATGATATTCATGAGGTAATCGGGTGAGGTCAGAAACTGTATGGGCTCTTGAACGAATCCCCAGTCCAAAAGCATTGCATTGATGTAGCCACTTCTGTCCCCTGAGAATATGACTTTCCAAAGAACGGCCATAGCCACACCGGCTGTCATTGAAGGGCTGTAGAGAATAATCGCGAATATGGTTCTTGGTTTATGAGGAATCTGCGCGAGAATCCAGGCGAGCAAGAAACTGAAGAAATACCCGACCGGTCCCACGATGAAGGCAAATTTGATGGTATTTGGAAGTACGTATTGCATGAATACTTCATCACGTGTAATAAGTTCGATATAATTTCTGAGACCTACATATTCAGGCGTCTCAATGGTGTTGAAGTATGTGAAGGACAGTCCAATTGCCATAAGTACGGGAATAACGATGAACAATACGAATAACAGGACATAGGGTGTGAAGAACCATGCTGGGTGGTTCATTTTTCTAATCATCGTCTCGCTCCTTTAACCAATAGTCTATGTTGTCAATGGTTGGGACTCTGTAAGGTCTCAATATTTCGCCATCTTTTACGTAATCGAATTCTTCCATCCGGTAGAGTATTTCCCGGTTGGCAGTTCTTACAGCCGTATCAAGGGCGATACGCGGATTGACATCGTTGAATACGACCTTGTTCCAAGCGTTTGAAATTTCACGTTCGACCATGTAAGCTCCCGGAACCCTTGAGGCTTCTAGGGCATAATCCCATTGTTCCAAGATGACATCGATATGCTCTTGAGGGAGTGGCAATTGTGCGAATGCTTCAAGGTTCGCCGTATTCCATAGGTATTCAGATCCATAGGTCGTAACCATTCTAAGCGCGTATTCCGATTGGATTTCCGTGCTTGCCCACCACTCGAGCAAGTCCCATGACTCTTCAGGCATGTCCGTCGTGGAGATGATCATGTTGGATTGCTGACCACTTGCAGCCCAGCGTTCAACTACACCTTCTTCGTTCTCCACACCCGGATGGGGAGCGATGTTCCATTTGCCCTCCAGTTCAGGTGCGGCAATGGAAAGTTGCAAATACGTCGATAAATCGCTTACTCCTATCGGGTAAAGACCGAAGCGGAAATGGTTGTAGAAGTTCGGGACTTCTCTTGGTACGTTGTAGATGGTGAAGAGTTCTGTCATCATCTGCATGCCTTCCAAGGAGTCCTCACTGTTTATGAGGGTCCCCATACCGTCTTCGGTGTAGAGCTCACCACCAAACTGGTGAATAAACGGCAATGTGGATACGAATGGTTTGAACCCTCCGTGAAGGGCAATCGGTTCATAGTAGTTCATTTGATAGCGTTGGAGTTCAGGCAATATGTTCGTCACTTCGTCCCAGGTACCCGGCACGTCAATATCGAGCCCTTCCATGACATCTTCTCGGTAGTAAGTCACCCAGAAGTTCTGGTTTTGTGGTATACCATACAACCCCTCTTCAAACGCATAGGGTACCATGGCGCCTTTTGCATAATGGGACACAGTTTCTTCATAACCGTCAAACTGACGCAAATCAAGACTTGCGTTACGAATGGCGAATTCGTAAGGTATCCAGTGATTCACCCCCATCGCAACATCAGGTGCCTTGTCTGCCGCGTTCGCGAGTATGAGTTTGTTTTCATCGGGCATGATTGACAGTTTCACATCAATGCCTGTTTCCTCTGTAAATTGTGAGTCTATGAGCTGTTGCATGATTTGAACGTTTTGTCTTGGATGGTTGACCCAGACTTCCAAAGTCTCATCATCAACATCGCCTACGGCGTAATCCTCTTCACCAAAGGAGAGAAAGAATCTTTTTGTTGATTCCCAGGTACGCTTGAATACGTTGGCTTGTGCTGAGGGAATGTCTTGTGATCCCGAGAGATAGACTTTTTCAAGACTCAAACCATTTTCAAGATAATACTGAACGGTAATTCCAAGCATTTGTGAAGTGGATGAATCTCCATCCGAGAGCATGGTCATCTTGTGTGGTATCGTATCAACGTCATTTCTCAATTCCTTCAGTTGTTTGATACCGACTTCAAGATTGCTGAGTTCTCCCGGATCATCATATTGTGAATATTCTCCGAGTTCTTCTTTGACATGTTCGAGTATGTCAATCCATTCGTCCATACGGTCTTCAATATCAGGAATGTATTCTTCTAAGTCCCAGGTTCTGTACCTGTCTGTAGTGTTCCCAGTGATCTGCTTGATCTCGAGACTGAGTTCGGTGATTTCATCCATCACCATGGTAAGGTTGTCATACGCATTGCGATACGGTTCCATCACCACACGTAAACTCACTGTATTAACCCCTTCTTCCAAATAGAATTTGAAAGGGTCACCCCCATTGTTCAAGAGTGTATTTTCAAAATTACTTGTATGATTGAACGGCATCATTGCGACTTCTTGAAATGGAATTTCACCATTGATGCGGATTTCTCTGAAAACCGGCATCTGCTGGAGGAAATCCTGTTGGTATTTGAAGCCTAAATGATAGTAGCCATCTTCAGGTACCTCAAGTTCATATTCGATGGTATTGTTCCCATGACGAAAACTATAGCCATCAATTGAATTCAAGCGCAAATACTCCGTATCATACGAAGTGGCGGAGGAATCCCTGAGACTTGCGAGACGGGTGGAAGGATTGGATTTGGAGCTCATGTGTTCCGCCCCTTTGACAATAAGCGCATCTTCTACCAATTCACCGTCGTGCATTGAAAGATAGTCTTCATACATCGGAT